>CAXRBM010000092.1:0-6810 GCA_964228675.1 Gemmatimonadaceae bacterium | reverse complement strand
TCGTGCAAGACGCCGACGCGATCGACCAACACCACATCGTCATCGGCTGAGGCGTTCGCGAGTCGCGCGCACCGCAGTCCGGCCTCGGCGGCCCAGCGCTCGAGCGGGGCGAGATGTCCCGCCGTCGGCTCATGCGGTGCGATGATCAGTCGCGCCCCTGGCACCTCCGCGCGCAGGGCGCGCCACGCCGATCGCAGCACCGCCTCGTCGCTCGGCCAGGTCGACCCCGCGACCACCGTCGGCCGATCGCTCGCGAGGGGGGCGAGGAGCGCGCTCGTCCGATCGGTCGCCGCCGTGCGCGCCGCGCATTGGTCGTAGCGCGTATCCCCCGTGACGATGATGCGCTCGCGGTGCACCCCCAACGCCACGAGGCGATCGGCGTCGGCGGGATCGATCGCACCGACCGCATCGAGGGCGGCATAGGCATCTCCGAGCAGCGCTGACGCGAGCGCACCGCTCCGACCGGAGCCCTCGCTCAACGTGGCGGAGATCATCCCGAGCCGCACGCCGCGCGCGTGCGCGCGCTCGGTGAGCCGCGGCCAGAGATCGAGCTTCGACACGACGAGCGCGGTGGGGCGCAGCGCCTCGAGCAACGCCTCAGCCGCACGCGTCGAGTCAAAGGGGAGGGGGCCGGCGAACTCCACCGGGAGGCGCGACGCGAAGCGCTCGGCGCTCGGCGAGAAGTAGGTGTAGACGATCTGCCAGGACGGGTGCGCGGCGCGCAGCGCACGGAGCACCGGCTCCGCCATCAGCCCCTCCCCCACCGAGGGGGCGTGCACCCAGAGGAGGGGGCGCGTGGGATCGCGATGCGCCGTCCCCCACGCCACCAGGTTTGCGCGGGCCTCGCGGCGATCTCGGAGCGACCGGACGAGCTTGCGCTCCCCTAGGAGGGGGAGGAGGGTCAGGAGGGTCGCGGCGCGCGCGACCCCTTCATAGACGGGGGAGAGGAGCCGGTGCATCGCAGTGGCGGGGCGATGCGCCGCGGGTCAGCGGGCGCGCGGGGCGCCGGGGGCACCGGCCCTCGGCGCGGCCTTGGCCTGCTCCGCGAGCGCGGCCTCGATCGCCCGTTGGAAGGCCTCGTACGGCTGCGCCCCGACCAAGGGGCGACCGCCGATCAAGAAGCTGGGCGTCGACCCCACCCCGATCTGCGTGGCGCGCGTGTAATCGGCGTCGACGAGCACTTTCATCTCGCGGCTGTCCATACAGGTGGCGTAGCGTCGCTGGTCGAGGGCGATCCCGCGGGCGAGGGAGTCGAGGACGATGCGGATCTCCTTCCGCGCCCCCCAGCTCCGCTGCGTGCGGAAGAGGGCGTCGGCCGCGGACCAGAACTGCTCCTGCTCCGCCGCACACATCGCGAACTCGTGGGTGGCGGGGGCATTGGGGTGGGTGCTCGCAATCGGGAAGTTCATATAGGCGATCTGCGCCTTCCCCGTGCGCACGTAGTCGCGCTCGATCTGTGGGAGGGTCTCCTCGTGCCACTTCTTGCAGAAGGGGCACTGGAAGTCGGAGATGACGACGATCCAGAGGGCATCGCTCTTCCCGCGCACGCGGCCGCGGTCGGCCCGGGTGAGGCGGGCGTCCCGCTCGGCGGTCGGGGCGGAGGCGCTGGTGCTCGCACCGGTCGGCGCCCGTGTGGCTGGGGCCGGGGCGGGGCGCTGGGCCCCCGCGGTCATGGGGGCGAGGAAGATCGCGAGGAGAAGCGGACGGATCATGGATGGGAAGCTAACGCCGGGTTGTGACGGAATCGTGGCGGGTGGAGTAGCGTAGGTGGACGGCGGATACCATTTGTGACATTTGTCACATTGGAATTCGCGATGGGTAGGGGTGGCGGAACAAACGGGAGAGTCGAGGGTTGCGCGTTCCTCGACCCGCCCGTTACCGTTTCGCTACTCTGGACCCCCGGCCATCCGGCTGGGGTGCAGGTGTTGTGTGCAGTCGAACCCCCTTTCACAGAGGTATGCACATGCAGGGACGCAACGGGATGCGGAGGCTCGCCGCCTCCATCCTCGCGCTGATCCTCTCGGTGGGCTCGGCCTCGGTGGCTGTCGCGCAGGGTAGCGCGACGATCACCGGCCGAGTGACCAGCGATGCGGGTCAGCCGCTCTATGGTGCCAACATCACCATCGAGGCGCTCGCCATCTCGGTGGGCTCGAACGAGGAAGGTCGTTACACCATCACCATCCCGGGCGCCCGTGCGCGCGGGCAGCAGGTCGTCCTCCGGGCGCGTGCCATCGGCTACGTCCCGGCGGTGAAGACCATCACGGTCTCGGCCGGCTCGCAGACGCACGACTTCCAGCTCAAGCAGGATGTGAACCGCCTCAGCCAGGTCGTCGTGACCGGCGTGTCGGGCGCCACCGAGGTGAAGAAGCTCCCCTTCACCGTCGCGCAGGTGACCGCTGAGGACATGCCGGTCCCGGGCGCGAACCCGCTCGCGCAGCTCCAGGGCAAGGTCCCGGGCGCGAACATCGTCTCGGCCTCGGGTCGCCCCGGCACCGCGCCGGCGGTCATCCTCCGTGGCCCCCAGTCGATCAATGCCTCGGGCCGCGGGCAGGAGCCGCTCTACATCGTGGACGGCGTCATCTCGCAAGGCGGCATCCAGGACATCAACCCGCAGGACATCGAGAACGTCGAGGTCGTGAAGGGCGCGGCCGCCTCCTCGCTCTACGGGTCACGCGCCGGTAACGGCGTCATCCAGATCACGACCAAGTCGGGCAAGAACGCGGGCGAGGGCGTGCGCTTCCGCTCGCTGATGGAGTACGGGCAGTCGGATATCGAGAACGAGTATCAGTATCCGCGCACCCACTTCATGCTCATGAACGAGGACTACTCCCGCTACTGCGTCTCCGTCTCGGGGCAGCCCGATTGCGCGCGCACGGCGGACATCGAGCAGGAGACCTATCGGATCAACGATCAGGGGACCTTCGCCGCGCTCACCCCGCAGAACTTCGTCAACGACGCCGGCATCGCCCGCAACCCCGGGGCCCTCAACGCGCGGTCGCTCTACCAGAACACCCCCTACGTCCGCTCGTACAACCCGATCCAGCAGGTCCTGACCAATGGCAAGACCTGGAACGGGACCTTCGACGCGACGGGGCGCATCGCTCGGACGAATTTCTTCGCCTCGGCGAACCAGTTCCGCCAGGAGGGCGCGGTGCTCTTCATGCGGGGCTACACCCGCACGGCGCTCCGCCTCAACGTCGACCAGCAGCTCGCCTCCTCCTGGAACTTCTCGGTGCGCACCAACTACACCGACGCCCAGGACTGGAACTCGGGCTTCAACTGGTTCCGCGTGACCCGCCAGCCGGCGAGCGCGCAGCTCCTGCGGCGTGACTCGCAGGGTCGCCTCTTCATCCGGACGGTCGTCCAGCAGCAGGGCGCCCAGAACGAGAACCCGATGTACACCGCGGAGCAGTTCCAGCCGCTCAACCGCATCGGCCGCTTCCTCGGGCAGGTGACCTCGCGCTGGCAGCCGCTCACCTGGCTCGATGTCGAAGGGAACTTCGGCTTCGACACCCGGAACAACCACCAGGAGTCGAAGACCGAGAAGGGGTATCGCTGCACCACCTGCGCGGCGGCGAACGTCGGCAGCATGTCGGCGAGCTCGAACCGCTCCTACTCGATGAACGCCTCGACCGACATCACCGCGCGTGGGTCGTACTTCGGGGACCGGCTCAACACCCGCCTCTCGGTCCGCGGCCTCTACGAGGCGCAGGACGATCGTGGCGTCTCGGGCTCGGGCTCGACGATCGTCGTGCCGGGCCTGAACACGATCAACTCGACGCTCGCCAGCACCCGCTCGGCGTCGAACTACCAGCAGACGGTCCGGCAGATCGGCATGTTCGCCAACCTCGACCTCGACTGGCAGGGCAAGTACATCGTGAGCGGCCTCGTCCGTCGTGACGGCGCCTCGCTCTTCGGTGCCGATCGCCGCTGGCAGACGTACGGCCGTGGCTCGGTCGCGTACCGCCTCAGCGAGGAGTCGTGGTTCGGCTTCGACGCGATCTCCGACCTCAAGTTCCGCGCCTCGGTCGGTCAGGCGGGGAACCGCCCGCCGTTCGGCGCGATCTTCGAGACCTACTCCCTCTCGGCCGGTCAGATCGGCGGCCTCGGGCAGATCGGGAATCCGAACCTCGCCCCGGAGGTCTCCACCGAGACCGAGGTCGGGTTCGACCTCGAGCTCTTCAACAAGTACGGCCTGACGGTCACGAACGCGAAGAACGTGATCGATGGCCAGATCATGCCGGTGCCGGTCCCCTCGATCGGTGGCTTCACCTCCCAGTGGTCGAACGTCGGCGAGCTGACGAACAACACCTTCGAGGTCTCGCTCAACATCCCGCTCATCCAGACGCGTGACCTGAACTACTCGGTCCGCTTGAACTACGACCGGACCACCTCGGAGATCAGCCGCCTCGACCTCCCGGAGTTCTTCTACAGCGCCGCCGGCCAGCAGGGCTCGGAGACGATGTTCAAGATCTTCCAGGGTGGCCGGATGGGTGAGATGTTCGGCCGTCGTTTCGTGAAGGAGTGCGCGGAGCTCCCGGCGGGCTTCGCCGAGCAGTGCGGTGGCCCGGGGTCGCAGTATCAGAAGAACTCCGACGGCTTCATCGTCTGGACCGGTGGCGCCTCGCTCGATCAGGGCATCACCGGGAACCTCTGGTTCACCCGCTTGGCCGCGGCCAGCGCCCCCTGGGCGGGCGGTACCGGCAAGGAAGCCCTCAACTGGGGCATGCCGATCCTCGCGCGTGATGCGACCGGTGCGGTCCCGGTCCAGTCGGTCGGCCAGGCCCTCCCGCGCTATCGCTGGTCGGTCTCGCAGCAGGCCTCGTACAAGCGCCTCACGGCCTACGCCCTCTTCGACGCCACGATCGGCAAGTCGGTCTGGAACGAGGCGCGGCAGTGGTCGTACGGCGATTTCATGCACCGCGATGCGGATCAGGCGGGCCGCAGCGTCGCTGATGCCAAGCCGATCGGCTACTACTTCCGCGCCACCGCGACCGGTGGCATCGGCGGGCTCTACGACGTGCTCGGTCCGAACAACAACACGGTCGAGGATGCGTCGTTCGTGAAGCTGCGCGAGCTCTCGCTCGGCTACCGCATCGGCCGCCTGGCCGGTGTCGGCGACTGGGCGCTCACCCTCGTGGGTCGCAACCTCCTGACCTTCTCCGATTATCGGGGCTTCGACCCCGAGGTCGGCCTGGGTGGTGGTGGCCTCGGCTCGGGCGTGCTGAACGCGATCGATGCGTACGGCTTCCCGAACCTCCGCACCATCTCCGTGGCGCTCAGCACCAGCTTCTGATGCGGTCCCCCGTCCGGTCGGTGCGAGCCGATCGGACGGGCCCCCAACTTTCCTGAGGAATGAGAATGCGATTCAACACTCGAATGGTCAGCGCCGCCGCGCTCCTGGGCCTCACGGCCTGCGGGGACGGTCTGAACGTGCGCAACCTCGATGTGCCTGACGTGGCGCGCGTGCTCTTCGACGCCGCCTCCGTGGAACAGGCCGTCGCGGGGCTCGGGCCGCAGCTGAACAACACGCAGCGCGCCTCGGAGTCGGTGAACACCCAGTCCAAGATCATGGCGGAGGAGACCTTCGCCTCGGTCGCGAACTTCGGCATGGCGGCCCGCGTCGCCAACCGGAGCTTCATCTCGAACGAGCTCGGCAACGACAACCAGGTCGGCAACCGGGCGAACTTCGATCAGTTCCATCGCGTGCAGCGCCTAGCCTTCAACTCCATCACGGCGTACAAGAACCTGCGCGCCGCGGGGAAGGCCGGGCTCGTCGCCACCGACGAGAACCGGATGCGCGCCTTCGCGTATCTCATCGCCGGTCAGGCGGTCGGGTATCTCTCGTTCGCGTACGACTCGGTCGCCGTGGGCTACGAGGGGATGAGCACGACGGAGATCCCTGGCTTCCTCGGCGCCGCTGCGGCGAACGCGAAAGCGGTGGAGTTCCTCGACTCGGCCGTCACGATCGCCGGCCGCGGGATGAGCACCATGCCGAACACCTGGATCAGCGGGGTCGCGCTGACGCAGGCGCAATTCATCCAGCTCGCGCGCAGCTACCGCGCGCGCATCCGCGCTGGGGCGGCGCGGACCGCGGCGGAGCGCGCGGCGCTCCCCTGGGCGACGATCATCGCCGACGCGACGAACGGCATCACCGCCGATCACGTGATCTCCATCAACGGCACCACGGGTTGGGGCGCGGGTTTCGACGCCTCCCAGATCTACGTGCCCGGTGGGTGGCACTCGGTCCCGATGAGCTATGTCGGGATGGCGGACACCTCGGGCGCCTACCAGGCCTGGTACGCGACCGCGGCGTCCAGCCGTCGCGCCTTCTTGGTGACGACGCCGGACAAGCGTTGGCCGCAGGGGACGACCCGCGGCGCTGCCTGCACCGTTGCGGCCAGCTGCACCGGGCAGCAGGCCGTGAACAACATCCTCCCCACGGGGCAGTACATCCGCAACCGGCCGCCGGGTGACGACGTCGTCGCCGCCGGCTCCGGGGAGTCGTTCTACGACCACCGCCGGTATGGGCTCGCGCAGTCCAACACCTCGGTGGCCGGCGGCTACGTCGACATGTCGAAGGCCGAGATCGACATGCTCGCCGCCGAGGGGTACATCCGCACCGGGAACAACGCGGCGGCGGTGACCCTGATCAACATCTCGCGCGCTCGCGCGGGGCTCGCCCCGGTCACCACCTCCGGCGCCCCGGCGAACACCGCCGGCAGCACCGACTGCGTGCCGAAGCTCCCGAACGGGACCTGCGGCTCGCTCCTCGAGGCGATGAAGTACGAGAAGCGCATGGAGACGATG
>CAXRBM010000091.1:0-4789 GCA_964228675.1 Gemmatimonadaceae bacterium | reverse complement strand
AAGACCCCGAGCTCCTTGGCGGGCACCGGCATCTCGCGCGGGGTCCCGGTCACGAGCCCATCGACGCGACGGCGATAGTAGTACGGCGCCGCCCCGAGCCCGAGGAGCTCGATCTCCATCTCGTACCGGAGCTTGGTGCGGAGCCCAGCCTGCCCATCGCCAGCCGCAGCGGCCGCGAGGCCACCGCGCCCGACGCGGGTGTTGTTGATCTTGGTCGCGGCGAGGGCGAGGTTCGTGTTCGTCTCGATCAGCCCCTCGGCCCAGAGCAGGTCGTTCTGCGCGGCCGAGAAGACCGGCACGGTGCCGTACCCGGAGTAGATCCCGGTCGGCGATTGCACGCCGGTGGCATCGTAGCGGATGTGGCCGATGTTCGACTGATGGTACGACCCACGCGCCATGTTGAAGATCGCCTGCGAGGAGTAGGCGAAGTCGGTCCCACCCTTCGCGGTCTTCGGGACGTTGCCGAAGCCCGCGACCATCCCCGCGGTCCCGAACGACCCATCGCCGAGGCGCTTGTCGAGGGAGTTCGGCTGCGGGTTCCCACCCGCCGGCCAGGGGGTCTTCTGCGACGCGTCGAGCATGTTCGCCACACGGGTGTGGAGACGCCCGGTATCGAGCGAGTTGAACCAGACGAGCACCTCCGGGCACCAAGCCGAGCACCCATCACCCTCGAACTTGAAGTCGAAGGGGGTGGTGGAGGAGATCCCCTTGGAGGCGTAGCTCACGACCTTCGCCCAATCGACCGCGGTGTTCTCCGCCCCGGTCCGCGGCCAGTTGGCGAGGAGATATGCCGCCATCGTATTCGCGACCTGCGCGATCTGGGTATTGGAGTACCCATGCCCGTTCAACCACGCCGGCGGGGTGGAGAAGCTATTCGCCGAGGCGATGGTGATCGCATTGTCGAACTTGGCGAGCGCCGCATCCCGGACCTGCTTGCGGTTGGAGTACGCGAGGTTCGCCAGATCGGCGTCCTCGTCGATGATGTACCCCTTGTCGTAGTTCATCGCGATCCCGGAGAGCGCGGCCCCCTGCATCAGGAGCGCGATCGCCTCGGCCCGCTTGGTGTCCGACGCCGAGTTGATGACGAGCCCGTTCTTGCGGATCGCCTTCAGGACGTTGGTCGCGAGCGAGAGGGAGCTGGAGTAGCCCTCCCAGTAATGCTCGCTGCTCGTCCGCCCAGCTGCGGCCGGGTCGTTCTGCCACGACCGGTTGTTCCGCGTGCCGTCAGCGTCGAGGCTCGAGTAGAAGTTCATGTTGAAGTTGTTCCACGAGGCGCTGTAGGACTGCGCCATCGTGGTGAGGGGCGCGACGGCGGTGTTCCCCTCATAGGCGTTGATGAACTGCCGGATCGAGCCCGCCGCCACCGCCTCGATGGCGGCCGGATCGGCGAGCGCGCGGGACGCGTCCGGCGCGTTCGGGTTGGTGATGTCCAGCGACTTGCACCCCGTCACCGTGAGCACGGCGACCAGGCCCAGGCCACGGAAGGTCGTCATTCGCATCGTCGATCTCCTCGTATGGGCGCGGCTCAGAAGCCGAGCTCGAGCATGAAGGTGAAGGTGCGGAACTGCGGATAGGTGAAGTAGTCCACGCGGTACACGAACGGATTGCCCCCGAGGCCCGAGGTCCCGGTCACGTCCGGATCGTAGCCGGAGTAGTTCGTCGAGGTCCAGAGGTTGCGGCCGACGATCCCGAGGCGCGCGTTCTCGAACCCGAGGAAGCTCACCGGCTTCACGAGCGCCTTCGGGAGCTGGTAGTTCACCGCGAGCTCGCGCAGGCGGATGTAGCTCCCCTCCTCCACGAAGAAGTCGTTCGCGTCGAAGTTGTTGTAGAAGGTCTGGTAGTAGGAGACCGGCTTCTTCTCCTCCTCGACCTTGCCGCGCTGGTCATAGAGCGGATCGCGCTGCTCGTTGAAGGGCCACTGGCGGGTGTAGTTGTAGATATCGCCGCCCTGCACCGAGGTGATCAGCGCGCTGATGCTCAGGCCGCCCATCTGGAAGGTCGTGTTGAGCGCCAGGTTGAGGTCGGGATTCACATCACCGATCTGGAAGATCGCCGTCCCATCCTCCGCGTAGCGACGGAGCGGCTTCTCGTTGATCGTGCGCCAGTCGGAGGCCTTCACGTAGAAGCCCTCCTCGTTGAGCTTGTAGTCCGCCGCGGCGCCGGCGAGCTTGCCCGACTTGAGCGAAGCAGCGAGTTCGTCTGCGGTGCGGATCCAGCTGTAGCCGTAGATCACACCGAACGGCTCGTTCGGGGCCACGCGGAAGAGCTGCGTGTTGCCGTCCGGGCCCGCGAGGAAGGGGGCCACGTTCAACTCGGTGATCTTCTGCCGCGTGCGGTCGGCGGTCAGGTTGACCCGCCAGAACATGTCACCGCGCGAGAGCAGGACGGCGCCAAGCGCGGCCTCATGGGTATTCCCCGTGAGGGTGCCGGCGTTCGTCCAGGTGTTGCGGTACCCTGTCGCCGCCGAGACCGGGGCGAGGAGGATCTGATCGCTCGTGATCTTATCCGAGTAGCTGTACTCGAAGGTGAAGTTCTGGAGGAAGGTCAGGTTGAAGCCGACCTCCGTCTCCTTCGAGAAGGCGGGGCGCAGGTCCGAGTTCCCGAGCGTCACCGGGGTCGGGCTCCCGCCGACGAGCGAGAAGATCTCATACTGCGCATCGAAGCTAGGGCGGAGCCCCGCCGTCCCATAGGAGGCACGGAGCTTGAGCTCGTCGACCCCCGGGAGCTTCAGGTCCTCGGAGACGCGATACGCACCCGAGACGCGATTGTAGAGCTGGCGGCGCTGATTGGCGCCGAAGAGCGAGGACTCGTCCTGCCGCACCAAGGCGTCGAAGATGTACCGGTCCTTGATGTCGAAGGTGGTGATCGCGAAGAGGTTGTTCGCGCGGATCGAGACCGAGCGGGACCCCGGGAAGATATCGAGCCCCTGATTGGCGGCACTGAATTCGGGGACGCGCGGGACGGTGAGCCCGACCGCGAAGACATTGACGTTGTTGATCGACTGGTCTTCGAAGACCCAGGCCAGCTTCGTGGTGTTCGTGAACCAGGAGAACTTCTTCTGCGCCGTCAGCGTCGCGCCGACGTTGCTGGTGCGGGAGAGGGTCGAGCTCTGGTAGATGTTCCCGTCATCCACGGCGCCCGCCGAGTTCAGGAACCCCGTCGGATTGAACGACTTGTACATGTCGCCCGACTGCTCGTAGTTGACGTTGCCTTCCGCCGTCAGCCAGCTGAGCGGCTTGTAGGTGAGCCGGAAGGTCCCGTTGAAGCGGTCGCGGTCACGGTTGATGTCGGTGTTGTTCAGCCCGTAGAGCGGGTTGACCACGTTCCCCGAGAGGGGCGGCTGCCGCACGACGGCGTTGAACGGGGACCCGTCCACATTCGGGGCGAGGAGATCGATGTTCGGCTCGAGGAAGCGGAGCCCGAAGAAGATCCCCGTGTTCTCGCCTTCGTCCGAGCTCGAGCGCCCATAGAAGGCGCCCGCCGAGAAGGTGAGCTCATCGGTGATCGCCTGATCGAGGTTGATACGGAAGTTCTGGCGATTGAAGCCGTTCAGCAGGCCGAGCACCCCCGTCTCACGCGAGTTGTGGAACGAGACGTTGAAGTTCGTGCTGCCGCGACGCTGACCGACCGAGGCGTAATTCGTCAGGTACTGCCCGGGACGGAAGACCTGCCCGAGCTGGTCATAGACCACCGGGTAGGGGTTGTCCGAGATGCGGTCCGCCTCCTGGACGCGGTTGCCGCCGGCGTCGCGCCGGAAGTTCCCGTCGGGGAGGAGCTGGAACTCGTGCGAGGTGTTCCCAGGGACCTTGTTCGGGAGCCAGCTCTGACCGAATTCGTTTCGGAGGGTGAAGGTCGTCTGCCCCTCGGCGAGCTGCGCCCCACGCTTAGTGAAGATCTGCACCACGCCGTTGGCGGCATCGGAGCCATAGAGCGAGCTGGCCGCGGCGCCCTTGATGACCTCCATGCGCTCCACGTCCTCGGTATTGATGTCCGCGAGGGTGAGGCGGGAGATCGTCCCGTCCACGATGATCAGCGGATCGGCCGAGCCGGTGAGACTCGTCGACGAGCGGAGGCGGATCGCCGGGGCGGCACCGGGCTGGCCGGTGACGGTCACGACGGTCGCACCAGCCACGCGGCCGGCGAGGGCGCCGACCGGGGAGGAGGACGGGGCCTCCTTGATCTGCGAGGCATCGACGACGCCGACGGAGAACGCCGTCTTCTTCTGCGAGGTCGCATCACCCACGCCCGTCACGACGACCTGCTCGAGGTTGAGCACGTCCTTGGCGAGGGCGAAGTCGTTGGTGAACCGGCCGGCAGAGAGGGTCACCGTCTGCGCCTTCGGGGTGTAGCCGATCGCGCGCGCGCGCAGGGTGAGACTCCGCCCCGCGTTGGCGCCGAGCGCCACGGTGAAGGAGTAGGTGCCATCGACCGCGGTCGTGGCGCCGACGCCGAGCTCGGCGATCCCGACGCTGGCGCCACCGAGCGGCTGCCCCGCCGACGTCACCTTGCCGGTGAAGACCGCGCTCTGCGCGACCGCGGCGGCGGCCGTCAGGGCGATACCCGCCAGCGCGACCAGCGCGCGACGGGGAGCATGTGACCACACACGCGACATGAGGGACCTCGGGGTGGAGATTTCGGGAGTCATGGACGAGGCGCTCACGGGGTCACCGTCGCCTTCAGGGAGACGCCGGCGCCATCCTCATAGACGTCGAGCATGGCATACCAGGTGCCGCTCGCCGGGTTGGCGACGGTGCAGGTCTCGTTGTTGCCGGCCGCGTACGGACGGCAG
>CAXRBM010000090.1:0-2649 GCA_964228675.1 Gemmatimonadaceae bacterium | reverse complement strand
GCTCGCCGTACTGGCGATGCGGCCCACCATGGATGTAAAGCACAAGCGGGTACTTCTTCCCCGTCTGGTACCCGAAGGGCTTCATCAACCACCCTTCGATCTCAAGACTATCGCGCGACCCCGCACGACGCGCCATGCGATAGGTGAGCCGCTCCGCGTCCGACCAGGCGACCTGCGCATTCAGCGAATCATTGAATGCGGTGAGCTTCCGTTCCCCCTTCCCGTCCGCGCTGGCGATGAAGAGCTCGGTCGGCTTGGTGACGCTCGTCGAGACGTACGCGACGGAGGTCCCCGCGGCATTGAAGGTGAAGCCACTGAGCTTGCGACGTCCGCCGAGCACCTCGCGCATGGCGCCGGTGCGCGGATTGACGAGATGCAACGCACTCGACCCACCGATCTCGGCCCACATCGCGAGATCACCGTTCGGGAGCCACTCCATCCCCGCCGGCTCGTAGCGCCAGGTGGGGGTGAGGACGCGCGTGGTGCCGTGGGCGACATCGACGACCGTCAGGACCCCCTGCGCCATCCGCCCCGGACGATGCACGAAGGCGAGCTGCTTCCCATCGGGGGACCAGGTGAGATCGGACTCGGTCCCCATCAGCGTGACGACCTTGCGCGGGGCGCCGCCGGTCAGGGGAAGCACATAGATGTCGGCATCGTTCCGCTCCCGCTCGTCCCGCGCCGCGTCGTACGGCAGGAGCGCGAGCGAATCATTGATCGCGGTGACCACGCTGTCTGGCCGCAACGAGACGTCGGCGATGAAGGCGATCGTCTTCCCGTCGGGAGAGACTACCGGCGAGCGATGCGAATAGGCGGTATTCGTGAACGCCACGCGCTTGGCGCCGGGAGTCTGCGTGAAGATCTGCTGCGGACGTGCGACGCGCGCCTGACGTGCGCTGGGGACGAACCCCTGTCCATTGGCCTTGTAGCGAGCGTCGAGGATGTGGCGGCCATCGAATCGCGCTGGGTCGGCGGGCTTGGTGATCGCGCCGAACGGCGGACGCGCCATCGGCTGCATCCGCGCGAAGGGGTCGGTGCCATTGCCGCGCGCCATCGCACTGTCCTCGGTCACCGGCGCCGCGAAGACGGCGAACTTCCCGTCGCGCGGCCACGAGCCGCTCGGGTAGTCGGTGAGCTGCATCGCCTCACCCCCGGGGACATCCATCCGGATCGCCCAGGCGTTCCCCGCGCCGCTCGCACCACCGGGCCGATTGGACGAGAAGAGGAGGTACTTCCCATCGGGGGAGAAGCGCGGACTCGAGCTCTCATAGCCCGGCGCGGTGAAGCGCACCGGGTCACCCCCCGCCGCCGGCACCACCCAGACCTCTTGATGCCGCTTGTTCTCCTTCTCGTTCACCGTGGTCACAGTGAAGGCGATCCGCCCACCATCGGGCGCCATCGCGGGCTGCGAGAGGGTGGTGACCTTGTACCAGTCGGCGAGTTGCATCGCGCGCGGCTGCGCGACGAGCATGACCGGGACGAACGCCACGAGCGCGGCGACGGTGGGACGACGCATCACGAGGAGACTCCGGGGAAAGAGGGGAACTACCGGAACGACTGCAGGATCTTGCCCGCTCTACGCGCGGCCTCGGCGATCCGCTCGGGGCTCGCGATGAAGGAGATGCGGAAGAACCCCTCGCCCCCCGCGCCCAGCGCCGAGCCCGCGAGGACGATCACCCCCTCCTCCTGCATGAGGCGCTCATGGAACGCCATCGAGGGGACGCCCGCCGGGAGCGGGACCCAGAGATACATCGACGCCTTGGGCGCCTCGGCGATCTCGAAGCCGTTGGCACGGAAGGCGGCGACGGTAGCATCGCGCCGCTGGCGGAAGATCTCGACATTCCCGGGGACCCATGCCTTCCAGGAGGCGAGCGCGGCGATCCCCGCGCGCTGCACCGCCATGAACTGCCCCGTGTCGAGGAAGCTCTTCACCTTGGCCAATGCCCCGACGATCGTCGGGTTCCCCGCCGCCCAGGCGCAGCGCCACCCCGTCATGTTGTACGTCTTGGAGAGGGAGTGGAACTCGATCGCCACGTCGCGCGCCCCCGGCACATCGAAGATGCTCGGCGCCACGTAGCCGTCGAAGGTCATCTCCGAGTAGGCGTTGTCGTAGACGAGGACGATCCCGCGCTGGCGGCAGATGTGCACGACCTTCTCGAGATACTCGAGCGGGGCGATCGCCGCCGTAGGATTGTTGGGGTAGTTGAGATAGAGGAGCCGCGTGCGATCGAGCACGGACGACGGGATCTCGTCGAGATCGACGAGGAAGTTCGTCCGCGGGGTGATCGGATAGAGATAGGGCTCCGCCTCGCTGAGGAGGGTCCCGCCGAGGTACGCGAGGTAGCCCGGGTCGGGGATGATCACCGCATCGCCGGGCTGTGCGTAGGCGAAGGCGAGGTGCGCGAGCCCCTCTTTGCTCCCGATCAACGGGACGATCTCCTTGAGGGGATCGAACGCATGGCCGAAGCGGGTCTCCATCCACTGCGAGACCGCCTCGCGGAAGGCGGGGAGGCCGAGGCCGAAGCCATAGCGGCTCAGGGTAGGCTCATGCGCGGCCTGCGCGAGCGCCTCCACCGCGGCGGGCGGCGCGGGGAGATCGGCGTCCCCGGCGCCGAGATCGATGACATCCACCCCACGCGCGATCAGGTC
>CAXRBM010000089.1:0-3331 GCA_964228675.1 Gemmatimonadaceae bacterium | reverse complement strand
GCCTCGACGACCCCGATGGGGCGATCGCTCGGATCGCACAGTTCCGCGCGGAGACGGAGCGGTTCGTGCCTGAGGCGCTCGCCGCCTTCTCCGCTGCCGATGCGAGCGCCTTGGGGGCGCTCGCGGTGGCGTCGCAGCAGGGGGCCGAGGTGGTGCTCCGAAACCAGATCCCGGAGACGATGTTCCTCGCGCGCGCGGCGATGGCCGTCGGCGCGCATGCGGCCTCGGCGTTCGGGGCGGGATTCGGCGGCGCGGTCTGGGCGGTGGCGGATCGGGCGGAGGCCGATGCGGTGATCGCGCGCTGGCAGGCGTCCTATGCGGCGGCCTTCCCCGCACAGGCGGCGCGCGGGCAGTTCCTCGCCGTGCGGCCGGTTGGCGGGGTACGATGGCCATGACCCTGCCACCGATGAATGGCGATCACCGCCCGAAGCTCGGGCGGAACATCACGGTGCTCGCCGCGGCGAGCTTCTTCACCGATGTGGCGAGTGAGATGATCTATCCGCTCCTCCCCGTCTTCCTGAGCACGGTGTTGGGGACCTCGGTCGCGGCCCTCGGCGTGATCGAGGGAATGGCGGAGAGCGTCTCCTCCCTGTTGCGCATCCCAGCGGGCTGGTGGTCAGACAAGACGCGTCGACGAAAACCGTTCGTGGTGATCGGCTATGCGATCGCCGCGGTCGCGCGACCGGTGATCGGGCTCGCACAGGGCGCCGGGCAGGTGCTGGCGATCCGACTCACCGACCGCTTCGGGAAGGGGGTGCGCACCGCGCCGCGCGATGCGCTGATCGCCGAGTCGGTGGCGCCCTCGCAGCGCGGGTATGCGTACGGGTTCCACCGCGCCGCCGATAGCGCCGGGGCCGTCGTCGGACCGTTGATCGCTTGGATGGTACTCTCCGCCGGGTGGGTGGAGTTGCGGACCTTCTTCCTCTTCGCCGTGATCCCCGGGGCGATCTCGGTCGCGTTGGTGGGGCTCTTCGTGCGTGAACGCGTCGCCGAGCCGGTGGTGGAGTTCGTGGCGACCGAGGCGCCGCCGCGACGGCAACCGGCCCCCTTGGTCTCCCTGGGGACCCCGTTCTGGCGATTCCTCGTCGCGATCTTCCTCTTCACCCTCGGGGCCTCCACCGACGCATTCCTGCTGCTGCGTGCCTCGCAGCTCGGGGTGCCGACTGCGGTGCTGCCGATCCTCTGGGCGGCGCTCCATCTGGTGAAGACCTCGTCGACGGCGATCGGCGGGGCGCTCTCCGATCGCTACGGGCGACGGCCGCTCATCCTCGGGGGATGGATGGTCTACGCGGCGACCTACCTCGGCTTCGCGCTCGCCTCGACGGCGTGGCAGGCGTGGGCGCTCTTCCTCGTCTATGGGCTCTACTTCGGTCTCACCGAAGGATCGGAGCGGGCGATGATCGCCGATCTCGTCCCGGCGACCTCCCGAGGGACGGCCTTCGGATGGTTCAATGCCGCCGTGGGATTGGGGGCGTTGCCGGCGTCCGCGCTCTTCGGCGTCGTCTGGCAGGGGTATGGTCCCCCCGCGGCCTTCGTGATGGGGGCGAGCTTCGCCGTGGTCGCGGCGCTCTATCTCGTGCTCGCCGTCCCCGTGATCAGCAGCAACGCGACCCCGGACGCTCGTAGCGCGCGCTGAGCCGCTCGGCGACGAAGGTCGCCTCGTCCATGGGGGCGCGTCCAGGGTGGCAGGCGCGGTGATGCGCGAGATAGGTCGCGTAATCCGGTGCGCCGATGATCCGACGCACCGTGGCGGCGATCCGCGCGAGCCACTGACTCATTTCTTCGCCTTGCTCCCGTTGGGACCGATCGTCCGGTCGAAGAGCTCGAGGATGCGCCGATACTCATCGTGCCAGGAGCTCGGGCGCACGAAGCCGTGGTCTTCCACCGGATAGACCGCCATCTCCCACTCGACCTTCTCGAGTTCGATCAGGCGCTGCGCGAGGTGCACCACGTCCTGGAACTGCACGTTGACATCGACCATCCCGTGCGCGATCAGGAGCGGGTCCGTGAGTCCCTCGGCGAAGTAGAGCGGGGAGGAGCGCTTGTAGGAGAGGGTGTCGTTCTGTGGGAGGTTGAGGATGCGGCCGGTGTAGCCGTGATTGTAGCTCGCCCAGTCGGTGACCGAGCGGAGCGCCGCGCCCGCACCGAAGTGCTCAGGCTTCGTGAAGAGCGCCATCAGCGTGATGAATCCGCCGTACGAGCCGCCGTAGATCCCCACGCGCTCCGGATCGATCCCATAGGTCTTGGAGAGATACGTGGAGCCCGACACATGATCGTCGAGGTCCTTGCCCCCCATCCAGCGGTAGATCCCGGTGCGCCAGTCACGGCCATAGCCGGCCGAGCCACGGTAGTCGATGTCGAGCACCACGTAGCCTCGCGAAGCGAGGAGGTGGTGGAACATGTATTCGCGCGCATAGGTCGACCACCAGTTGTGCACGTTATGCAGGTAGCCGGCGCCATGGACGAAGATCACCGCGCCCCCGTTGGGCGTGACACCGAAGCTCTTGGGGTCATAGAGACGGGCGGGGACCTTCACCCCATCCTCGGCGTCGAGCTGCACGATCGGCGGCTCCTGCCAGGCGTACGAGCGGAACTCGGTCGTGGTGCTGGTGGTGAGCTGCGCCATCCGCCCTTCGCCCACACGCGTGATGAAGAGCTCGGGCGGGGTATTCGCCGTGGAGTAGATCGTCGCGATCACATTCGGATCGACCGGGCTGATGACGGGAGTGTGGCCGCCATTCCCCGTGGTGAGCCGCGTACGCGCGCCACCGGCGATCGGCATCCGATACGCCTGTCGCGTGAAGGGGGAGGGCTCGCTCGTCACGAGATCGAACGAGGCGTCATCCACGCTCCGCGCGGTACTGAGGACCTCCCAGCTCCCGCTGGTCAGCGCCTGCTTCCCTGAGCCATCGGCGTTCACGGTATAGAGGTGCGCGTAGCCACTCTCCTCGGAGACGAACCAGGTTTTCCCCTGCGGGGTCCAGCCGGTGCAGCCGAAGCAGGGTCCATTCACCCACGCCTCATCCTTGAGTGCATCGACGAGCGTCGTCGCACCGGTCGCCGAGGCGACCGACCAGAGGTAGCGGTGCTTGAAGTCGGCGGAGACCACGAAGAGCAGACCGAAGCGGCCATCGTCGCTCCAGTCACCGACCTGCGCGCTGCTCACCGCGCTGGAGTCCGGGGCGAGGGCGAGCCAGGTGATCTTCCCGGTCGCGAGGATGAGGTGCCCGACCTTCGGCGTCCCCTGCACATCGCCGACCTTCGAGCGCCCCGAGATCATCCGCGGGTAGCCGTCGGGGTTGATGTAGTCGGGGACATCGGAACCGCGCGC
>CAXRBM010000088.1:0-13658 GCA_964228675.1 Gemmatimonadaceae bacterium | reverse complement strand
AGCGATGCGCCCGCGACCTTGGTCTGGATCGAGGCACTCGATGGCGGGAATCCCGCCACCGTCGTGCCGAAGCGCGATCGCATCCTGGCGCTCAGCGCACCCTTCACCTCGACACCGACCACCGTGGTGGAGACCGAGTGGCGCGCGCGTGGGATCACCTGGGGCCGTGGTGATCTCGCGATCGCCACCGAGGGGACGAGCCGGGGGCGGAAGAACCGCACCTGGGTGATCGATGCGAGCGGGCGCACCGCGCCGCGCGTGCTCTGGGAGCGCTCATCGGAGGATCGCTACAACGATCCCGGTGCGTTCGTGACGACACGCGATGCGCGTGGTCGTCAGGTGCTGCAGCTTACCCCCGACGGGAAGTCGGCCTTCCTGCGCGGGACCGGCGCCTCGCCTGAGGGGGACCGCCCCTTCCTCGATAGGGTCGATCTCGCCACCGGGCGCACCGAGCGCCTCTTCCGCTCCACCGCGCCCTATTACGAGACGGTCGCCGAACTCCTCGACGAGAAGGGGGAACGGCTCCTCACACGGCGTGAGTCGGTGACCGAGCCCCCCAACTACTGGCAGCGTGATCTCGTGCGGCGCATCGCGCCGCGGCAGGTGACGGCAGTCGCCGATCCTGCGCCCGCCTTCGCTGGCGTCACTCGGCAGGTGGTGCAGTACAAGCGCGCCGATGGCGTCGCCTTGCAGGCGACGGTCTATCTCCCACCGGGCTACGACAAGGCGCGCGACGGCGCGATCCCCTTCCTTCTCTGGGCCTATCCGCGCGAGTTCGGCTCCGCCGATGCGGCCTCGCAGGTGCAGGGGTCGCCCTATCGCTTCACGCGGCCGAGTGGCTCATCCCACCTTTTCGCATTGCTGCAGGGCTATGGGGTGATGGATGATCCGACGATGCCGATCGTCGCGCTCGACGGGAAGGAGTCGAACGACACCTACGTGGAGCAGTTGGTCGCGAGCGCCGAGGCCGCGGTGAACCAGATCGTGGGGATGGGAGTCGCCGATCGCGATCGGATCGGGGTCGGTGGGCACTCATATGGCGCCTTCATGACGGCGAATCTCCTGGCGCACACGAAACTCTTCCGCGCGGGGATCGCCCGCTCGGGGGCGTACAACCGCACGCTCACCCCGTTCGGTTTCCAAGGGGAGGAGCGGAGCTACTGGCAGGCCCCGGATCTCTACGAGCGGATGTCGCCCTTCACCTACGCCGATCGGATCAAGACCCCGATCCTCTTGGTGCACGGGATGGCGGACAACAACACGGGGACCTTCCCGATCCAGTCGGAGCGGATGTACGCCGCGCTCAAGGGGAATGGCGCGACGGTGCGCTATGTGCAGCTCCCGGGCGAATCGCATGGGTATGCGGCGCGTGAGAGCATCGGACATACGCTGGCCGAGATGCTCACCTGGCTCGACCAGTGGGTGAAGCCGGCCAAGCCGAAGATGTGATCGGCGAAACCTGAGATCGGGTCAGGGCGTTGAGAGGGGATGCGATTCCGGGTCCCCTCTCTGCGTTTCTCCCATCAGGCGCTGCGCGCGTGCGTCGCGAGCCTGTGGCTCCCTACGGTCCTGATCGCGCTCCCGATGCGCGCGCACGCCCAAGCGCTCCCCACCGGGACGATCACCGGCACGGTGCTGGTGACCGGGACCGACGCTCCGCTCGAAGGGGCGCAGATCACCGTCCTCACCACCGATCGGCGCGCCCTCACCGATGTGCGGGGCCGGTTCGTGCTCACCGGGATCGCCCCGGGGATCTGGCGCCTCCAGGTCCGTGCGATCGGCTACGCCCCACAGATCGTCCCAGATGTCGCGGTCGGAAGCGGCAAGCCGACGAGCGTCGTCGTCCGTCTCACCCCGGTACCACGCGAGCTGCAATCGGTCGACGTCACGGCCTCCTACTTCGCCCCATCCATTCAGGCGACGACGAGCACGCAGGTGTTGAGCGCGGAGGCGGTGCGCCGTGCACCGGGCGTCCAGGAAGATGTGATCCGCGCAGTGGCGCTCCTCCCCGGCGTAGGGATCACGCAACCCGGACGCAACGATCTCGTCGTCCGTGGCGGCGCCCCCTTCGAGAATCTCTTCTTGGTCGATGGCATTGAGGTGCCCAACATCAATCACTTCGGGACGCAGGGCTCGACCGGTGGTCCCCTCTCGTTGATCAACATCGACGCCGTCGAACAGGCGAGCTTCTCCACCGGCGGATTCGCCGCCCGGTATGGCGATCGCACCGCCTCGGTCACGTCGATCACGTTGCGCGAGGGAAGCCGCGAGCGCTTCGGTGGGGAGTTCTCCCTCTCCGCGACTGGTGGATTCGCCATCGCCGAGGGCCCACTCGGCCGCGACGGATCCTTCTACCTCTCGGCGCGTCGCTCCTACCTCGACCTCCTCTTCAAGGCCGCCGGCTTCGGCTTCATCCCCGCCTACATCGACGGACAGCTGAAGGTCGTGCAGCAGCTCGACAACCGCACCACCCTCTCATTCTTGGTGATCGGCGCCGACGGCACCGTGACCTTCACCAACGACGATCCCGAGAAGCGCTACACCAACTCGCGCGTTGCCGCGCCGAGTCAGCGGCAGTACTTCTCGGGGCTCACCTGGCGGCGTCTCCTCTCCGGCGGGGTGCTCGATATCGTCATCGGGCGCACCTATACCCGCTACACGACGATCCAGAACGACTCCCTCGATCCCCCGTCGCCGATCTTCCGCGCCTTCTCGACCGAAGGGGAGACCTCCCTCCGTGTCGATCTCACCAAGCAGCTCTCGTCTACCTTCGAACTGAGTGGCGGCGCGGTGACGCGCTACGCCAGCCAGCTCGAGTACGATCTGCTGGTGCCTGGTGCCCTGCGGCGCGACGCAACCCTCGCCCCGCGTCCACTCGCCCTCGATACCTCCTTCACCGCCGACCGACAGGCGCTCTACGGCCAGCTCGCCTGGCAGGCGACGCCGCGACTTCGCACCACCACGGGGCTCCGCCTCGATCGCTACGGCTTCCTCGACGGGGCCAGCCGAGTGAGCCCGCGACTCGGCGCACGCTACGCCATCAACTCGACCACCACCGCGACGGCGGGCCTCGGGCGCTATTGGCAGGCCCCATCGTACATCTGGCTCGTCGGTGATGCGAGCAATCGTCTCCTCTCCCCCTTCCGTGCCGAACAGATCGTCCTCGGGCTCGAACAACTCCCCCGCCCCGATCTGAAGCTCCAAGTTGAAGTCTTCGCCAAGGGGTATCGGCAGTATCCGCGCCGCCAGTTCCGGCGTGAGGCGGTGCTCGCACCGAGTGGCTTCGACGATGTGACGAGCGATATCCCATTCGGGCTGGAGCCACTCGCCGCCGAGGCGACGGGGCGGTCGGTCGGGATCGAGTTCCTCGCGCAGAAGCAGTTGAGCGACCTCCCGTTCTTCGGGCTGGCCAGTCTCACCATCGCGCGCACGACCTTCGAGGGAGGCGATGGTGTGCAGCGCCCGGGGAGCTTCGACACCCCGGTGATCGCGAACACCGTGATCGGCTGGCGTCCGAATCCGAAGTGGGAGATCAGCGGGAAGGTGCGCGTGGCGAGCGGACTCCCGACGACGCCATTCCTCACCGATGGCGCCTTCGCCGGACTCCAACAGTTCGCGCAGTGGAATCAGGGGGAGCGTCTCCCGATCTTCGGCGCACTCGATTTTCGCGTGGATCGTCGCTGGAGTCTGCGCCGCGCGCAGATCGTGACCTACCTCGACATCCAGAACCTCACGGGCCGCGAGAACGTCTCGGGGCTCCAGTGGAATCAGCGCACGCGAGCGGTCGAACCGAACACCTCACTCGGGCTCCTGCCGAGCATCGGGTTCAGCATCGATTTCTAGTTCGTGCGAATCGCCGCGAGGACCTTGCCGAGGAACTCGTCGACTGCGCCGTTCTCGATCCACCGGACCACGACGACGAGCTCCTGGTCCGGCGCGACGAAGACGAGGTTGGTGCCATTCCCCACATGCCCGAAGGCGTTCGCCGGCGCACTCGGCATCCACTGGCGGTCGGTGTTGAGGAACCAGTTCATGTAGCCGTAGGTGGGCTGCGGTCCGGTAGGGGTGAGGGACTGCTGCACCCATCGCTCGGAGAGGATCCGCTGCGAGCCCCAGACGCCGCGGCGCTGCGTGAGGAGCCCGAAGCGCGCGAGGTCCCAGGCGTTGATGAACATCCCCCCGCCCCAATGCCCACCGCCGCTCACCACCTGCACCGGTCGCCCATCGAGGGTGATCCAGGCGTTGTCGTAGCCGTTCCAGCGCCAGCTGCGTGAGGCGCCGATCGGCTCCATCACGAACTCATGCAGCACCTCGGGAAGCGGCCGACGCCAGACATTGGTCGCGGCGAGGGCGAGGACGTTCACGCGGACATCGTTGTACTCGTAGGTCGTGCCGGCCTTCGCACGCGGGCGTGTGGTCCACGTGGATGGATCCGCAGCAGGGCGATCGGCCCACTCCGGCTTCCCCCAGAGCGTCCCCTCCCAATCGCTGGTCTGTCGCAGGAGATGATCCCAGGTGATGGTGCGATTGTGCGGCGTCGCCCAGGGGTCGAGGAACATCGACTCCCCAAAGCGCATCCCCGGCTCTGCCGGGGCGGTCAGCTGAAGCGGATAGGTCGGCGCCTGCGAGCGCCAGACCAAGTCATCGACCGACGCGATGAGCCCGCGATCGGCCGCGAGCCCGACGACGGCGGAGAGGAGGCTCTTCGTCACGCTGTGCGTCATATCGACGCGATCGGGTTCCCCCCACGAGGCGACGACGTAGCCGCCACGAAGGATCACGCCCGTCGGCTCCCCGCGCGGCGCGAAGGGGCCGATCCCCTGACCGAAGGGCTCGCGCCCGAAGGTGCGATAGTGGTTCTCCTCCATATCGCGCGGCGCCTTGGTCTCGCGGGCGAGGGCGAAGGCGATCGCCTCGGCCAACTTCATACTATCGATGCCCATCGCGCTGGGTGCGCGTCGCTCCCAGGTCGCGCCGGGGACGTAGGCCGTCGCGCGCTGCGCCTGCACACCGAGCGGGAACAGCAGCGCGACGATCATCGCGGCCTGCCGTGCTCGCCTCCGACGCGTCAGCGTCGGCAGCACCCAGAGATAGAGTCCCGTGAGCCAGAGCCCGAAGAGGAGGATCCCCGCAGGCAGGAAGATCCAATACTTGATCGGATCCCCGAAGAACGAGCCGTCGTGCAGATGCTCGATCAGATCGCTCCGACGATACGCCGTCTGAAGCACCGCGCCATCGGCCAGGGCGAGCTGCGCCTCCCAGCGACTCTTCGTGATCACCTTGAGGATCCCCTTCGACGGCCGCACATCGATGCGATCGATATCCTCCCACCCCGTCACCCCCGCCTCCGGCATCGCCTGCGCCGCGGCGAGGATCAGATCCCACGAGAGCCCGGGGACGCTCACGGCGGTCCGCTGCTCGACCGGCTGCACCCACGGCACCTGCTTCTTCACCTGGAGGAGCAGCCCGGACCCGATCACGAGGACCAGCGGGAGCGCGGTGAGCAGGGCGCCCCAACGATGCAGGCGACGGGAGAGGATGGAAAGACGCATCAGTGAGTCGGCGAGAGGGGGACCCCCTCAAGATCGCCTCCTCCCCCCAGCGCGGGAATGGCGGGGCGCGTAGACTATGGGACGCCCCTCTATCCCCGAGGTTTCATCTGATGGCCCTCCATCCCATGCGCCGCCTCCGCTGCGCCCTCCTCCTCACCGCGCTGATCGCTCTCGTGAGCCCGACGGTCGCGCCCGCCCAGACCGTGGATGCTGACCGCCTCGAGCGGCTCAAGGCCGAGGCCCTCGCCAAGGTCGACCCGAAACTCGTCCAGGAGATCGTCGACCAGCTCTTCTCGTATAGCGAACTCGGGATGCAGGAGTTCGAGACGCAGAAGTACATCACCACCCTCCTCAAGGCGAAGGGCTTCACCATCACCTTAGGCTACGCCGGGATGCCCAGCGCCTGGGTCGCGCGCTGGGAGAGCCCCGCCGGGAAGAAGCCCGTGATCACCCTAGGGTCCGACGTCGACGGGATCCCGCAGGCGAGCAATCGCCCGGGCGTCGCCTTCTTCGATCCGCAGGTCGCCGGGGCCCCCGGTCACGGGGAAGGACACAATTCCGGACAGGCGGTGAACATCGCTGCGGCGCTCGTCGTGAAGGAGCTCATGATCCGCGAGAAGATCCCGGGCACGATCGTCCTCTGGCCGGGGATCGCCGAGGAGCAGATGACGGGGAAGGCGTTCCTCGTGCGAGAGGGGCTCTTCAAGGATGCCGACGTCGCGCTCTTCACCCATGTCGGGTCCGACCTCGGCGTCCAGTGGGGAGAGAGCGGACAGAACGCGCTCATCTCCGCCCTCTTCCGCTTCAAGGGCACCAGCGCCCACGCGGCCGGCGCCCCATGGCGTGGGCGCTCCGCCCTCGATGCCGCGATGCTGATGGGCACCGGCTGGGAGTATCAGCGCGAGCACAACGAGCTCCCGACCCGCTCGCACTACGTGATCCGCGATGGTGGGGATCAGCCCAACGTCGTGCCGAGCACCGCGAGCATCTGGTTCTACTTCCGGGAGCGGGACTATCCGCGCACCAAGGCGCTCTTCGAACGCGGGAAGCAGATCGCCCAGGGGGCGGCGCTGATGGCGAACGTCTCCCTCGACACGGTGATGATGATCGGCTCGGGGTGGAGCGCGCACTTCAACAAGCCGATCGCCGAGACGACGTTCGAGAACATCAAGCGCGTCGGGATGCCGGCCTGGGATTCGGCGGATGTCGCCATGGCCAAGGCGCTCCAGAAGGAGCTCGGGGTCCGTGAGATCGGGCTCACCACCGCGACGACGATGAACGTCGGCACTCCGGTCCCGGAGAGCCAGCGGATGGGCGGCGGCTCCGACGACATCGGCGACGTCTCATGGAATGTCCCCACCGTGACGCTCCGCTATCCGTCGAACATCCCCGGCCCGCCGGGCCACAACTGGGCGAACGCGATCGTCATGGCGACCCCGATCGCGCACAAGGGCGCCTACGCGGGGGCGAAGGTCCAGGCCCTGACGATGCTCGACATCTTGCTCAAGCCACAGGTCGTCACGGATGCCTGGACCTACTTCCGCGACGTCCAGACGAAGGAGACGAAATACGTCCCCTTCATCGCACCGACCGATCAGCCGCCGATCTGGCTCAACGCCGACATCATGGCGCGCTACAAGCCGGAGCTGCAGAAGTACTACTACGATGCAAAGAAGTACAAGACCTATCTGGAGCAACTCGGGATCGCCTACCCGACGACGCGCGAGATGCTCAAGCCGAAGATGTAGCACGGGACGAGGGGGAGGCGGTCATCGGACCGCCTCCCCCTTTTCCGATGCGCCAGATAGGATTCCTCTACCGACTCTGCCCCGGAGGGCACCATGGCTGGCCTGGATGACAAGTCGATCCAGAATCTGGTGAAGAAGATGCAGAAGCAGGCGAAGCCGCGGAACATCGAGGCGAAGACCTACGACGCCACCGCTCCCCAGCGCGTCACCGATGCGCAGGACGAGGAACGGGAGCGGATGTTCAAGGAGATGAAGCGCCGCGAGTTCTGAGGATCGTCCGTACGCTGTCGAGGGCGCCGTCGGTCGGCGCCGGCCGGAGTCGCAGCAGCTCGGCCATCAGCGGATAGACGTGGATGTTCTGGAAGGGGGAGACCGTACGCCCCCGCGCGATCCCCGGGCCCGCGGCGATGAAGAGCGCGCCCATCGAGGCGAGTTGCGGATCGTAGCCGTGCGCCCCACCGCGGACCGCACCGACGGCGACCTCGCGGGGACGCCCCTCACGGGCGACGATGCTCCACCCATCATCGGCGATCGCCACGATCGGGGTGATGCGCGGATGCGACCGGAATCGGTAGCGGGCTGGGACCGCCTCGCGCCGATAGACCTGCAGACGTGGGTGCGCCCACTGCAGCGCCCGCGTCACCCGTGACACATCCCCATCGCGCGGGGTGATCATCGCGACCGGATTGAGATCGACGATCTCGACCGTCGTGAGGTCGAGGTAATCATCGAGGACGATCGTCCGCTCCGATGCGACCGCCGCCATCCCATGATCGGCGACGACGATGATATTGACCTGATCGCTGAGCCCGAGCCGCGCGATTCCTGCCACGAGGCGGCCGATCGCGGAATCCACGCGTGCGATCGCCGAATCGACCTGCGGCGCCGCCGGCCCATGGCGATGCCCCGCATCATCCGTATCGGAGAAGTAGAGCGCGATGAAGCCCGGCGCCGAATCCGCTGGGAGCGCGAGCCATTCGAGCACCTGCCGCTCACGCTCGGCGTTGGGCCGATCGCCATCATAGGGATACCACCAGCTCGGCCGCACCCCGCCGATCGCCGCCTCGGAGCCGGGCCAGAAGTAGGTCGCCGCGCGGCGCCCCTGCCGCTCCGCCGTCACCCAGATCGGCTCCCCGCCCCACCACGCCGACGCCTGCACCGCAGTGCGATCGCTCAGCCGGAAGAGTCCGAGCACCGAGTCGCGCATCGCATTCGCGACGATCCCATGATGCTCGGGAAAGAGCCCGGTGACGATCGAGTAATGATTCGGGAAGGTCTTGGAGGGGAAGGCGGGGATCATCCGCTCGGCGCGCACCCCGCGTGCCGCGAGCGCGCGGAGCTGCACCGCCGCTGGCCGATCGAGATAGTCGGCACGGAAGCCGTCGAGCCCGATGAGCAGGACCCGCTGCGCACTGCGCTGCGCGCGCGCTGACGAGGCGAGAAGGAGCGCGCCACAGAGGATGAAAAGGAGATGCCGCATCGATTCAGGCCGGGGTCTCGACGAGCATCCGCCGCAGCACCTTCCCGATCAGGGACTTGGGGAGTTCGTCCGTGAAGACGATCCGTGCCGGTACCTTGAACGGCGCGAGATGAGCCTTGCACCACTCACGCAACTCGGGGCTCGTGACCGCATGCCCCGGCCGCGGCACCACGAAGCCGACCGCCACCTCGCCGCGCGCCGCATCGGGGAAGCCGCGCACCCCCGCCTCGAGCACGGCGGGATGCTTCGCCAGCACCTCCTCGATCTCGCGCGGCCAGACCTGCATCCCATTCATCTTGATCAGATCCTTCTTGCGATCGACGATGAAGAGGTAGCTGTCCTCATCGAGGTAGCCGAGGTCGGCGGTGTGGAGCCAGGTGCGCCCGTCCGCATGCGCGTGGAGCATCTGATCCACCTCCGCCGGCGGGTTGAAGTAACCGCGCATGATCTGTGGTCCGGTGAGGAGGATCTCGCCAACCTCACCCGCTGGCAGCTGGCGCGTGGGGTCATCGACGTCGACGATCTTCACCGCGCAATCACTGATCGGGATCCCCACCGAGCCGATCTTCTCCGGGCCGTAGACGGGCCAGACGACGGAGGCGAGGTTCGACTCGGTCATGGCGTACCCCTCCATGATCCGTGCGCCGGTGATCTCGGTGAAGCGTCGACGCGTCTCGGCGAGCAGGGGCGCCGCGCCGGAGACGCAGGCCTTCATTGAGGCGAAATCCGCCTTGCGGCTCGCGACGCGTGGATGATTCAGCAGGGCGTTGTACAGCGTCGGGACGCCACAGAACACAGAGGGCTTGGTGCGCTCGACCGTCCTCACGAGATCACCGAGATCGCGGGGATTGGGGATCAGTACGATGCTGTTCCGCCCGATGATGCAGGCGGACTGGACGCCGGTGGCGCCGTAGGTGTGGAAGAGCGGCAATGGCAGGCAGTAGCTCCCTACCCACTCCGGAAGGAGATCGCCGAGCCAGGCGCGGAACTGTAGCCCGGTGATCACCAACGCATGATGGTGGACACGCACCGCCTTCGGCGTCCCCGTCGTGCCACCACTCATGAGGAGGATCGCGTCGTCTTCGATGCTCGGGCGATGCGTGGGCGGTCGCTGGCCGGCGTACCGAGCGAGGAGCGCGGGGAGCATCGGGTCGCCATCACGGAGCGCGGCGCGGTGTCCCCCTTTCTTCTCCAGCACGAGGGTGAAGACCACCCGCAGCAGCGGGGAGAGCCGCTCTTTTATGCTTGTGACCACCACCTGCCGAACTGAGGGCACGCGGCGCTGGGCCCCCTTCACGCGATCGTAGAAGGTGGAGAGGGTGACGATCACCTTCGGCGTCGCCGTGGTCAGCGGCCCCACCAGCTCATCCTCGGTGTAGATCGGATTCAGCGGGACGAGGATCGCCCCAACCTTCCACGCCGCGAACTCCACGACGAAGAACTGCGGGCAGTTTGGGAGGAGCACGGCGACCCGGTCCCCGGGGCCAATTCCCATCTCGCGCAGCGCACAGGCGAAGGCATCGCTTTCCCGAGCGAGCGTTCCCCAGCTGACGTTCGTCCCCTTGAAGTGGAGGGCGGTCGCATCGGGGCGCGCCCGCACCGCGTCATCCACATAGTCGAGGAGGATCCGCTCGGGGTACGGCGCCAAGGAGGCCGGCACGCCGGCATCGTAGTGCCGAAGCCAGGGATGGGTGGTCATGCGTGGGGGGGTGGGTAGATTCCCGAATATGCACCCTTCCCCTCGCTCGCACAGCCGAGGCCGCCCGCAATGGTCCGCCGCGCTTTTCACCCTCCTCCTGAGCGGCGGGCTCTCGCGCGCGGTCCAGGCGCAGGGGCTCCCCGTCCCGCTCACCGATCCCAGTGTGGTGCGCGCGATGGCCGCGATGCCACCGCTCCAGGGCTGGACCCTCGAGCAGCAGATCTCCATCTGCGAGATCCCCGCGCCGCCGTTCAAGGAGCAAGCGCGCGCGGCCGAGTTCCGGCGGCGTCTCATAGCGCTCGGCTATCGGGACGCGCGCATCGACGCCGAGGGGAACGTGATCGCCACGATCGGTGATGGGAAAGGCCCGGTCGTGATCCTCGCCGGCCATCTCGATACGGTCTTCCCTGAAGGGACCGATGTGCGGACCACCCGCAGCGGGAATCGGGTCGCTGGCCCGGGTATCGGTGACGATTGCCGTGGCCTCGCCGTGGTGCTGACGTTGGCGCGCGTCCTCAAGGAGCAGCGTGTCACCCCGCGCGGCACGGTTCACCTCGTCGGCAATGTCGGGGAGGAGGGGCCGGGCGATCTCCGCGGGGTGCGCCATCTTCTCACGAAGGAGTTCCCAGGCAAGGTGAACTACTTCATCTCCGTCGACGGCGCGGGGGATGGGCGCATCGTCTCTCGCGCGGTGGGGAGCCATCGCTACACCGTCGCTTTCAAGGGGCCGGGTGGCCATAGCTATGGCGCCTTCGGGATGGCGAACCCCATGCACGCGATGGGCCGTGCGATCGCCAAGATCGGCGATCTCCGTGTCCCGTCGAATCCCCGCACCACCTTCAACGTCGGGATCGTACGCGGTGGGACGAGCGTGAACACCATCACTCCGCTCGCGGAGATGGAGGTCGACATGCGCTCCGAGTCTCCGGAGGCGCTCGCCGCCGTCGACGCGCAGATCCGAGCGGCCATCGCCGCCGGCGTCGCGGAGGAGCTCGCGCGGTGGCCCAACTCGCGTGCCTCGATCACCGTCACCTACGACACGATCGGCATCCGCCCCACTGGTGGGCAGTCCGATGACGCCCCGATCGTGCAGACCGCGTGGGCCGCGATCGAGGCCTTGGGCTGGCTCCCATCGACGAGTGCGTCGAGCACCGACGCCAACCTTCCGATTGCGATGGGGATTCCCGCGATCACCATCAACGGCGGCGGGCGCAGCACCGGGGCGCACGGTACCGAAGAGGCCTACACCGAGACCCCCGATTCGTACAAAGGGCCACAACTCGCCCTCCTGCTCATCGCCGCCCTCGCCGGCATCGCCCGCTGACCGGAGCGTATCACATGGACCGTCGCACCTTCCTCGGACAGACCCTCGCGGCCGGCGCGCTGGCGGCGCTCGCGTCCATTGTCGGTGCGGCGCAGCCGAAGCTACCGACCGTCACTGTCTACAAGGGCGCCTCCTGCGGGTGCTGCAAGGCATGGATCGAACATCTCACGCGAAACGGGTTCACCGTGAAGGGGGTCGATACCGATGACCTCACCAGCGTGAAGCGTACGATGGGGGTGCCCGCCGCCCTCGAGAGCTGCCACACCGCGGTGGTCGGGGTCTACCTCGTCGAAGGACATGTCCCTGCGGCGGACATCAAGCAGATGCTCACGCAGCGTCCCGCGATCCGCGGGATCGCCGTTCCGGGGATGCCGATCGGCTCCCCCGGCATGGAGCAGGGGAATCCGAAGGACTACGATCGCTACGCGGTGATCGCCTTCGCGGCGAACGGGACGACCTCGGTCTTCGCGCGGTACTGAGTCCGCCGTACGCGGGTGCCGACCCGAGCGCGACGCGCGGTGATGGGCCTTAGCGCACCGAGCGGTCGCGACGGATCTGGAGCTTCTTTCCCTTGATGGTCGTCGCCGAAAGGGTGCGGATCACCTCATCCGCGATCGTCTCCGGCACTTCGACGATGCTGTGGCGATCCCAGATCTGGATCCCACCGATCGCACTCGCGTCGAGCGACATCTCATGGGTGATCGCCCCGACGATGTCACCGGGGCGGATCTTGAGCTTGCGACCGCCACCGACGTACAGCTTCGCCATCGTATACCCCGCGCCGGCGCCCTTGCCGCCCTTCGCGGGACGACGAGCGGGGGCTGCAGCACCCGTCGTGCTCTCACGACGCTCCTTCCGCATCGCTTCGCGTTCCCGCGCGGGATGCCGCTCACGCGCCGGGGCGCTCACCGGGATCTCCGCCTCGTCGGCTTCGCTCGACTCGCCGGCCCCCTGCTTCACCGCCGCCGCCGCGATATCCATCAGATCGAACTCCTCGGCGAGCCCGGCGACCACACTGTGCCAGGGATCGAGCTCCCCCGCGAGGATCACCTCACGAAGCGCCGCCTGCGCCAACTCGAGTCGGCGCGCCTTGAGGTCAGCGACGGTGGGGACGGTCGCGACTTCGATCGACCCACCGGTCGCGCGCTCGAAGCTCCGAAGCCACCGATGCTCGCGTGGCTCCGCCAAGGTGATCGCGGTTCCCGCACGCCCGGCGCGCCCCGTGCGCCCGATCCGATGCACATACGCCTCGGAGGCGTTCGGGACATCGTAGTTCACCACATGCGAGACATGCTGCACGTCGAGCCCTCGCGCCGCGACATCGGTCGCGATAAGTAACTCTGAGGTCTTCGCCCGGAAGCGCTTCATCACGCGATCGCGCTGATCCTGCGAGAGCCCACCATGCAACGCCTCCGCGTGAAAGCCACGTCCGTTCAGCGTCTCGGTGAGCTCATCGACCTCGGTCCGGGTGCGGCAGAAGACGATCGCGCTCGTCGGTTGCTCCACGTCGAGGATGCGACCGAGGGCCTGCATCTTGTGGGCACGCGGCACGATATACGCGACCTGACGGATCGAGGCGGTCTTCGCGGTCTTCACCGCCTCGGTGTCGACGGTGATGATCTCCGGCTCGCGGAGATGCGTCTTGGCGATCGCGGCGATCCGGGGCGCCAACGTCGCGGAGAAGAGGGCGACCTGCTTCTCCGCCGGTGTGGCTGCCAGGATCGCCTCGAGATCCTCGGCGAATCCCATATCGAGCATCTCGTCCGCCTCGTCGAGTACCACGGTCTTGACCGACGCGAGAAAGAGCGTCTTGCGACGGATATGATCGAGCGCGCGTCCGGGCGTGGCGATCACC
>CAXRBM010000087.1:0-24026 GCA_964228675.1 Gemmatimonadaceae bacterium | reverse complement strand
GCACACGACGAATCCCCTCGTCGCCACCGGTGATGGGTATGCGATCGCCTGGCGTGCGGGGGCGAAGCTCGCCGACATGGAGTTCGTGCAGTTCCACCCCACCGCGCTCGACACACCGGAGAATCCGCTCGCGCTCGTCTCGGAGGCGGTGCGTGGTGAGGGCGCGGTGCTGATCAACGATCGGGACGTGCGCTTCATGCCGCGTCGACATGGGCTCGCCGAGCTCGCGCCGCGCGACGTGGTGGCGCGTGAGATCTTCCGGCAGGAGGAGGCGGGGCGGGACGTCTTCCTCGACGCGCGCGCGCTCAAGCGGAGCTTCGCGCGGCGCTTCCCGGGGATCCTGCACCTCTGCCTCGCCCGCGGGATCGCCCCGCGGCGCGACCCGATCCCGGTCACACCCGCCGCGCACTACATGATGGGGGGGATCGTCACCGACCTCGCGGGGCGCTCGACGGTCGATCGCCTCTACGCGGTGGGGGAGGTCTCGCGTACCGGGGTGCATGGGGCCAACCGGCTCGCCTCGAACTCGCTCTTGGAGGGGTTGGTCTTCGCGGAGCGTGCGGCGCGCGATGCCATCAACCAGCGGCGGCTGACGCGGCTCCCGCGGATCGCGCGCTGGTCGGTCTCCCCGCTCGATGACCGGGGGGCCGCCGAGGTCGCCGCCGACGAGATCCGGCGCGTGATGTGGGCGCACGCCGCCATCGTCCGAGATGCGGTGGGGCTCCGGAAGGCACGGCGGCTCCTCGACGGGATTCGGACCCGCCTCGCCCCGGGGATGACCGAGGAGCGCAACATGGTCGACACGGCCCAGCTGATCGTCGCCTCGGCGCTCGCCCGTCGAGAGTCCCGCGGCGGGCATTTCCGGCGGGATTTCCCCAAGGCGGTCGCGTCCTGGAAGGGGCGCCATATCGAGTGGGAGCGGGGCCGGGAACGCTGACCCTGGGAGGGCGGTTCGTCGAGGGAACCGCCGCCCCTATCATTCGACATGGTCGATACCGTCTTCCCTGAGGATGTGCAGGTCCTCCAGGCCCGGATCCGTGCCCTCGCCGCCGAGCGGGGCGCGGTGATCCTAGCTCACAACTACGAGCGTCCTGAGGTCCAGGACGTCGCCGACTTCGTAGGCGACTCGTTGGGGCTCTCACGCGAGGCCGCCAAGACCGACGCGCAGACGATCGTCTTCTGCGGTGTGCACTTCATGGCGGAGACCGCGGCGATCCTCTCGCCGGAGAAGACCGTCCTCCTCCCCGACCTCGCGGCGGGGTGCTCCCTCGCTGAGACCATCACCGCGGAGCAGCTGCGCGCCTGGAAGGCGGCGCATCCCGGGGCGGTGGTCGTGGCGTATGTGAACACCACGGCGGCGGTGAAGGCGGAGAGCGACTACTGCTGCACCTCTGGCAACGCCGTCGAGGTGGTGCAGTCGATCCCCGCCGATCAGGAGATCCTCTTCCTCCCCGACATGTACCTCGGCGCCCATGTGCGCCGACTCACGGGGCGTGAGAACATCCAGGTCTGGATGGGGGAGTGTCATGTGCATGCGGGGATTGATCCGGAGAACATCCGACTCCAGCGGCGCATGCACCCTGAGGCGGAGTTCCTGATCCACCCTGAGTGCGGGTGCGCGACGAGTGTGGTGGAAGCCGTGAGCGCCGGTGATGTGGATCCCGAGGGGGTGCATATCCTCTCGACCGAGGGGATGATCCGTCGGCCGAGCGAGTCGGCGTCGGACACCTTCATCGTCGCGACCGAGGTGGGGATCCTGCATCGCCTACGGAAGGCATTCCCGGGGAAGACCTTCCATGCCGCGAACGAGCGCGCCTCCTGTGCCTATATGAAGGTGACGACGCTGCCGAAGGTGATCGCGGCGTTGGAGCAGCGGCAGCATCGGATCACCGTGCCGACGGAGGTGGCGGATCGTGCGCGCCTCGCGATCGAGCGGATGGTCGCGATCGGCGGGGGGCTGCCTGCGTGGTCGGCGCCGGGCGTCGATCCGGGCGAGTGACGATGTCCACCGCGCCGACCTTTCCACTGGATGCTGCCGCGTTGACCGCGGTGGTACGCGCGGCGCTCGAGGAGGATCGCGCCTTCGCCGATGTGACGACGCTCGCGACGGTGCCCGCCGATCGACCGGCGGGGGCCGCGCTCGTCGCGCGGACGCCCGGGGTGGTCGCGGGGATCACGCTCGCCGTCGAGGCCTTCCGGCAGATCGACCCCGCCGTTCGAGTGGAGGTCGCGGTGCACGACGGTGAGGCGGTGGAGCGGGGCATGGTGGTCGCGGCGATCGAGGGACCGGCGCGCGCGATCCTCAGTGCGGAGCGGGTCGCGCTCAACTTCGTACAGCGACTCTCGGGGGTCGCGACGCTCACCGCACGCTATGTGGCGGCGGTGCAGGGGACGCGCGCCGAGATCGTCGATACGCGCAAGACGACACCGGGGTGGCGCGACATCGAGAAGTACGCGGTGCGATGTGGTGGTGGGTCGAATCATCGGCGCGACCTCTCCGATGCCGTGCTGATCAAGGACAATCACCTCGCCGCCTGCGATGGTGATGTGCGCATCGCGGTGGCGCGCGCGAAGGAGCTGGCGCCGGAGGGGATGGTCGTCCAGGTGGAATGTGATACGCTCGAGCAGGTCGATGCGGCGCTCGCGGCCGGCGCGCATGGGGTGCTCCTCGACAACATGGCGCTCGACGATCTGCGCGAGAGCGTCCGCACCTGTGGGGAGCGCTGCGTCACCGAGGCCTCCGGTGGGGTGACCCTCGAGACGGTGCGGGCGATCGCCGAGACGGGAGTCGATCGGATCTCGGTCGGGGCGCTCACGCACTCGGCGCCCGCCTTGGACCTCGCCCTCGATTTCGCATGAGCGATCGCACATGAGTGATCGCAGATGAGTGATCTCCTCGCCGCCCGGGCGCAGATGGCGATGTCGCTCGGGTTCCATATCATCTTCGCGGTGCTCGGGATCGGGATGCCGCTGTTGATGGTGCTCTCCGAGCGGCAGTGGGTGAAGACCCGCGATCCCGTCTGGCTCGATCTCACCAAACGGTGGAGCAAGGGGACGGCGATCCTCTTCGCCGTCGGCGCGGTAAGTGGGACGGTGCTCTCGTTCGAGCTCGGTCTTCTCTGGCCCGCCTTCATGGAGTACGCAGGGGCGATCATCGGGATGCCCTTTTCCCTGGAGGGGTTCGCCTTCTTCACCGAGGCGATCTTCCTCGGCATCTACCTCTATGGGTGGCAGCGCCTCTCGGCGCGCGCGCATTGGTGGGCTGGGGTCGCGGTGGCGGTGAGTGGGACGATCTCGGGGATCTTCGTCGTCTTCGCGAATGCGTGGATGAACTCACCGACCGGGTTCCGAGTGGTCGATGGGAAGGCGGTCGACATCGATCCCATCGCGGCGATGCTCAACCCCGCCGCTTTCACGCAGTCGCTGCATATGACGCTCGCCGCCTTCGCCTCGACGGGGATCGCGGTGGCGGGGATCCACGCCTGGATGTTGCGGCGCGATACGTCGTCGCCCTTCCATCGAGCCGCCCTCAAGGTCGCGCTGATGATCGCCGTCCCCGCCTCGCTCCTTCAGGTCATCAGTGGCGATCTGAGCGGCAAGTTCATCGCCAGATGGCAGCCGGTGAAGCTCGCGGCGATCGAGGGGCACTTCGAGACGACCCGCGGGGCGCCGCTCCTGCTCGGCGGGGTGCCGGACGAGGCGGCCGGTGTCACTCGCCATGCGATCGCGGTCCCGAAGATGCTCTCGGTCCTGGCCTTCGGCGATCCCGACTCCGAGGTCCGAGGCCTCAACGATTTCCCCCGTGAGGAGTGGCCTCCGCTCGCGGTGGTCCGCTTTGCCTTCCAGATCATGGTCGGACTCGGAGGGCTGATGGCGCTCGCCTCCCTCTGGGTGATCGTCTGCTGGGTGCGGAAGCGCGAGGTCGCGCTGCAGCGTCCGCTGCTCACCTTCCTTGCGCTCCTGACGCCGGCGGGATTCATCGCCGTCGAGGCGGGGTGGGTCGTGACCGAGGTCGGACGGCAGCCCTGGATCATCCAAGGGTTCATGCGCACCGCCGACGCGGTGACGCCGATGCCGGGGCTCGTCATCCCCTTCACGATCTTCACCGTGCTCTACTGCTTCCTCGGCGTGATCGTCGCCTGGTTGCTCTGGGCGCAGATCGTACGCGTGCGACCGGCGTAGCGAGCGACGATGGACGCCCCCGTCTTGGCGCTGGTGGTCGCTGGACTGATCATGCTCGCCGTCAACGCCTACGTGGTGCTCGGCGGGGCCGACTTCGGCGCGGGGGTCTGGGATCTCCTCGCCCGTGGTCCGCGCGCCGCCGCGCAGCGCGAGGCGATCGCTGAGGGGATCGGACCGATCTGGGAGGCGAACCACGTCTGGTTGATCTTCGTGGTGGTCCTCCTCTTCTCCTGTTTCCCGCCGGTCTTCGCGCATCTCTCGGTGGTGTTGCACATCCCCCTCACGGTGATGCTCATCGGGATCGTGCTCCGTGGGTCGGCGTTCACCTTCCGCGCCTACGATTCCACTGACTCCGTGGTCCAGCGCCAGTGGGGACGGATCTTCGCCGTCTCGAGCACCATCACCCCCGTGCTGCTCGGGATGTGCGTCGGCGCGCTGGTCTCCGGCGCGTTGGCGGTTCCCGCTGAGGCGAGCTTCGTCGCGCGCTTCATCACACCGTGGTGGTCGGCATTCACCCTCACGATCGGCGGACTCGGCCTCGCGGTCTTCGCCTTCCTCGCGGCGGTCTACCTCACGGTCGAGGTCCAGGACGCCGGGCTCGCCGAGGATTTTCGGGCGATGGCGCTCTCCGCGGCGCTGGCCGTAGGGCTGTTCGCCGCGCTCGGGCTCTGGTTCGGACGCGATACGCTGACCGCGACCACGCGCGCGCTCCTCACGAATCCGGCGGCGATCGCACTCCAATGCGTGACCGGTGTGGCGGCGGTGACGGCGATCGGCGCACTTCTCACGCGGCGGTATCGCCTCGCGCGCACGGCGGCGGTGGTGCAGGTGAGCGGGATCGTCTGGGGGTGGGGACTCGCGCAATTCCCCGCGCTGGTCCCCGGGGTGCACACCATCGCGAGTGCGGCGGCGCCCACGGTCACGTTGCGCCTTGTCCTCATCGGGGTCGCCGGTGGGATGGTGGTGCTGGTCCCATCGCTCTGGTATCTGTTCAGGATCTTCAAGGCGGAGCCAGCGCGTGCCTTCGAGCGCGTCGATACCGCCGAACATCGTCTCCCCGAATGACCGATGCCCCGGACGGTCCAGCACATGGCGAGTCGTGTGACTACTGCGGCTCGACCAATCTTGCGTGGCGAAAGTGCAAGCTGATCTGTGGGGACTGCCAGCAGATCAACAAGAGCTGCGCGGACCTCTAGTCTGACTTGGGCGCGTGTGCGCGCCCATTGCCATCACGAACGCACCGGGAGCACACAGCCGTCGGGCCCGCAGATCGCGCCCGCTGGTGCGCCGTGGATGAATCCCTCCGCGACGCCGAGGAGATGCCCAAAGGCGAGTGGGCTCCGTTGCATCGGCATGGCGAGGGTCGAGAGCGCGTAGTGCGCCCGGTGGTGCGCCGTCGGGTCCCCGCTTCGCCGCGCCACCTCCGCCTGTACTTCGATCGCCAGTGAGGTCCCGCTGGGGATCGCGTTGTCGGTGACATCGCGTGGGCGGGTCACCAATCGCTCGGCGTCATGTGCGGTGTCGAAGAACGCCTGCGCCTCAGGATCCCAGAAGTACCGGACCGTCGACTCGGCGAGTCGCAGCGCGTCGTCGAGCCACGCGGCGTCACCGGTGAGGTCATGAAGCGCGAGAAAGCCAAGCGCCACGGCCGCATGATCCTCGAGGAATCCCGGGATCGAGGCGTGACCATCGCGCCAGCTGCGGAAGACGCGCCCATCGCGGAGCATCCGCTCACGAAGGAAGGTCCCGTTCGCGATGGCGAGGGCGTGCCACCCATCATCTCCGAGGATACGAGCGCCCTCTGCGACGGCGCGGAGCATGAGCCCGTTCCATCCAGCGAGCACCTTCTCGTCGCGGCCGGGCCAGATGCGCTGGGCGCGATGCGCGTACAACCGTTCGCGCGCTCGCGTCAGGCGTACCGAGGCCTCATCGACTGAGATGCCGAGCGAACTGGCGACCTCCGCCAGCGCGCGGGTGATATGCGGGATGTTCGCCCCTTCGAAGTTCCCTGAGGCGGTGATCCCCCAGTGCGCCTCCGCCACCGCGGCGTCCTCTCCGGCCACCTGACGGAGTTCGGCGAGCGACCAGACATAGAACCGCCCCTCATGCCCCTCACTGTCGGCGTCGAGGGAGGCGTACCACCCGCCGGTGGGGTCGGTCATCTCACGTCGGAGCCACTCGACGATCGACTCCGCGACCGCGCGATGTACCGGCTCCTGCGTGACCTCCCAGAGATGCACCGCGAAGCGCGCGAGGAGCGCGTTGTCATAGAGCATCTTCTCGAAGTGCGGCACCTGCCAGGCGCCATCGACGGTATAGCGATGAAACCCACCACCGATCTGGTCGTGGATCCCGCCCTCCGTCATCGTCTCGAACGAGAGGCGCGCATGCGCGAGGGATTCCCCATCCCCCGTGCGGCGATGGAAGCGGAGCAAGGCATCGAGCACCTGCGTCTGCGGGAACTTCGGGGCGCCACCGAATCCGCCATGCTCATGATCGAACCAACTGCGTATCGCCCGCAGGGTATCGTCGAGCCGCGAGGGGCTCAGCGCGTGCGCCCCGGTGGTCGGGCTCTCCGCCGAGGCGTAGATCGCTCGCAACGAGGTCGCCCCCGTCAGCACCTCGTCCCGCCGGTGCCTCCACGCCTCCGAGACAGAGACGAGCACCCGACGGAACGACGGCATCCCGTGGCGATCCTCGGGCGGGAAGTAGGTCCCACCATAGAAGGGAATCCCCTCGGGGGTGAGGAACATTGTCATCGGCCACCCCCCATGCCCGGTGATCGCCTGCACCGCCTGCATGTAGATCGAGTCGATGTCGGGGCGTTCCTCGCGGTCGATCTTGATGTTCACGAAGTGCTCGTTCATCACCCGTGCCGTGACCGGATCCTCGAACGACTCGTGCGCCATCACATGACACCAGTGACAGGCGGCGTAGCCGATCGAGAGGAGGATCGGGCGGTCGGTGCGCCCCGCCTCAGCCAAGGCCTCGGGTCCCCATTCGTACCAGTCGACGGGGTTGTCGGCGTGCTGCAGGAGGTAGGGGCTCGAGGCGCCCGCGAGACGATTCGGCATAGGTAGATTGAGGATACCATGGCGCACACGGCCGCCCAATCGTCGGAGTCACCGCCTCGCATCTGGGGCGCCCTCCTCGGTATCCTCCTCCTGCGCCTCGTCTTCGCGGCGACCGTCCCCCTCGTCCCGGATGAGGCGTACTACTGGACCTGGTCGCGGCAATTGGCCGGCGGGTACTTCGATCACCCCCCGATGATCGCCTGGCTCATCGCTGGGGGCACCGCGCTCCTTGGCGATACCCCACTTGGCGTGCGCCTCCTTCCGAACGTGGCGGGGACCGTGGCGACGGCGGCGATCGCGTGGACGGCGGATCGGCTCTCCGGACCGCGTGCGGCACAGTTCGCCCTCCTCGCCTTCGCGGCGATGCCGATCGCGGCGGTGGGGATGGTCCTCGCCACGCCGGACGCCCCACTCCTCATGGGGATCGCGTGGACCCTCTGCTGTGTAGTGGAGGCGCTCTCGTATCCGAGTGGCAGTCCGATGGCGACGCGCTGGTGGCTCGGTGCGGGCATCGCGATCGGGATCGCGATGGCATCCAAGTTCACGGGGATCCTGATCCCGATGGGACTGACCCTCACGATGCTCGTCGTGCCGACGTTGCGCCCGCGCGTGCGTGAGCCGGGCCCCTGGCTCGCCGTCGTGGTCGCCTCGCTGGTGATGGTGCCGGTCCTCCTCTGGAATGCCTCACATGACTGGATCGCCTTCCGCTTCCAGCTCGGGCATGGGCTCGGGGGGGGCGCCAAGGAATCGCTGCTCGCACGGCAGCTCGCGTTGATCGGTGGGCAGGCGGCGCTCGCCTCCCCGATCCTCTTCGGGCTCCTCCTCGCGGCGATCGTGGAGCCGATGCGCGCGCAGTTCTCGCCGCGGGCGGCCCATCCCGAGGCGGAGGCCGCCGAGGCGCTTACCGGGACCGTGCGCGATCCCCGCCGACTCGCACTGGCGGGTGTCGCCCTCTTCTGTCTCGCCTTCTTCGTCTTCAGTGCCACGCGCAAACGCGTGGAGGCGAACTGGCCCGCGATCGCCTGGGTCCCCGGGGTGATCCTCCTTGCGGCGCGCGTCCCCGGGATCCGGTGCCGCTGGGAGCGTCGTGGCGTGCAGCTCGCCGCCGGGCTGAGCGTCGTGCTCCTCGCGCATGTGGTGCGGCCGCTGGTCGAACTTCCTGGCAGCCGCGACCCGGTGAATCAGGCGCATGGGTGGGAGACGCTCGCCACCGCGCTCGCGGTACCGCCGAACACTCCCGTCGCTGCCAATCGCTATCAGGATGCGGCGATGCTCGCCTTCCATCTCCCGGGGCAGCCCGTCGTCACCGCGCTCAACATCGGGAGCCGGCCGAATCAGTTCGACCTCTGGCCGCGCTTCGCCGACATGGTGCAGCCGGGGGACTCGCTCTTCGTCGTGCTCGGTCTCCCTCGCGACGGAGAGATCCCTCCGCCGATCACCGCGCTGCTCGATCACTTCGCCACCGTCCGTGCCGTCGAGCCGATCCCACTCCTCCGCGATGGCCGCAAGATCGGTGAGCGCCAAGGATGGATGCTCACCGGATGGCGGGGCACCTGGCCCGAATTCGCCGCGACGCCCTGATCCCTCGTTCCCTCGACGTCTCATGCCGACCCTCGACACCGCTCTCGACCAGTGGTTCACCGCGAACCGCTCGCGCGCCTTCGACGATCTCTTCGCCTTCCTGCGCATCCCGAGCGTGAGTGCGCGCTCGGAGCACACGGGCGATGTCGCGAACGCCGCCGCCTGGCTCCACGCGCAGTTCGAGCGGATCGGCTTCTCGGTCGGCACGCATCCTACCGCAGGGCATCCGATCGTCCTCGCCGAATGGCGCAACGCCGGCCCTGACGCGCCGACGATCCTGATCTATGGACACTACGATGTGCAGCCCCCCGAGCCGCATGAGCTCTGGACCTCTCCCGCCTTCGAGCCGACGATCCGCGATGGGAAGCTCTTCGCGCGTGGCAGCGTCGACGACAAGGGCCAGGTCTTCATCCATCTGCACGCGCTCGAGGCGCATCTCGCGGTGCGCGGCACCCTTCCCGTGAACGTCCTCGTGTTACTCGAGGGCGAAGAGGAGGTGGGCTCCGAACATCTCGAGGCCTTCGTCGCGGCGCACGCCGAGCGACTCGCCTGTGATGGGGTGATCATCTCCGACTCCGCGATGTTCGCGCCGGGGATCCCGAGCATCCTGAGTTCCTTGCGCGGGCTCGCCTATTTCCAGATCGATGTGCAGGGGCCAGCGCAGGATCTGCACTCCGGGTCGTACGGCGGTGCGGTGGTGAACCCTGCGATGGCGCTCGCGCGGATGCTCGCGACCTTCCACGACGCGCAGGGGCGCGTGGCGATCCCCGGCTTCTACGACGATGTGCGCGCCTGGCCCGCCGATGTCCTCGCGGGGATGCGGAACCTCCCCTTCGATGAGGCGCACTTCCTCAAGGAGGTCGGCGCATCGGCGCTCGGCGGCGAGCCCGACCACACGGTGCTCGAGCGGCTCTGGACCCGCCCTACCTGCGAGGTGAACGGCCTCCTCTCCGGCTACACGGGCGAGGGCGCCAAGACAGTGCTCCCCGCCAAGGCGATGGCGAAGGTGAGCTGCCGATTGGTCCCCGATCAGGATCCGGAACGGATCCGCACGTTGATGCAGGCGCATGTCGACGCCGTCGCGCCTGCCGGCGTGCGCGTCACGGTGCGCGCGCTCCATGGTGGCCGTCCCTGGCGCGCGACCCTCGGTGGACCGCTCTTCGATGCGGCGCGAGAGGCGCTGGGTGCCGCCTTCGGCCGCGAGCCGGTGATCACCGGCGAAGGGGGCTCGATCCCCGTCGTCGGGGATTTCGCGCGGATCCTCGGCGCGCCGGTGCTGCTCATGGGCTTCGGACTGCCGGGAGAGAACGCCCACGCCCCGGACGAGTGGATCTCCGTGGAGAATCTCGACCGGGGCGTGCGAGCGACTGCCGTGTTGTACGACCTCGTGCGGCGCTGACGCCGCACGAGGCGATCGATCAGAGTCCTGCGAGCAGGGCGTCGTTGCTCACCGTGCCGGCGATGCGCTTGATCAGCCACTCCATCGCCGCCTGTGGCGGCATCTGCTGCAACCCACGCCGCAGCGTGTAGATCTTATCGATCTGCTCCGCCTTGTAGAGCTTCTCCTCGCGCCGCGTCCCGGAGGTCGCGATGTCGAAGGCGGGGAAGATGCGCTTCTCGGCGAGCGAGCGATCGAGCTTGATCTCGCAGTTGCCCGTGCCCTTGAACTCCTCGAAGATCACGTCGTCCATGCGCGAGCCGGTCTCGACGAGCGCGGTGGCGATGATCGTGAGCGAGCCGCCGCCATGCTGCGGGGCGATCGCGCGGGCCGAGCCGAAGAACGCCTTCGGACGCGCCATCGCCGAGGTGTCGAGGCCGCCGGAGAGAGTACGTCCGGTCCCGCGCTCCGCAGTGTTGAAGGCGCGCGCCATGCGCGTGAGGGAGTCGAGGACGATGACGACGTCCTGCCCCATCTCGACCAAGCGCCGCGAGCGCTCGATCACCATCTCCACCACCTCGACGTGCCGCTTCGCGGGCTGGTCGAAGCTCGAGGCCACGACCTCACCGACGCCCCAGGAGATCGCCTCGCTCACTTCCTCAGGACGCTCGTCCACGAGAAGGATCAGGAGCGTGGCATTCGGGTGATTGGTCGCGATCCCCTCGGTGATCGCCTGCATGAGCATCGTCTTGCCGGCGCGGGCCGGCGCGACGATCAGCGCACGCTGGCCATAGCCGATCGGCGCGATGAGATCGATCGCGCGGCGGGTGAGCTCAGGGCCGCCCTTCGCGGGGCTCCCCGTCTCGAGGCGGAGATGCCGCTCGGGGTAGGACGCCGTCAGCGCCTGGAAATCGGCGCGACGCGTCCCTTCCTGTGGCTCGCTCCCATTGATGGAGACGATCTCCGCGACGACGATCCGTCCGCGGTGATCATGGCCGGTGCGCGCGACGATCGCATCGCCGCGGCGGAGCCCGAACTGCCGGACGAAGTACGCCGAGACGTAGGCGTCGCCGGGCTCGTTGAGATAGCTGAACTCGGGGCGGCGGATGAACCCCGCATCGCGCGCCTGGTCGAACCACCCCGTCGTCTCCCCATCGACCACGAGGGGCTGCGGCGGCGCATGCGGTGCGGACTCGCGGAACTCCCCGCCCTCCTGCGGCTGGCCATTGCCGTGCCGCTCGAAGCGGTCGAACCCACCTCCGTTGCGTCCCCCGCGCCCACGGCCGCGCGGACGGCGGCCCCGGCGACCATTGCGATCGTTTCGGTCGAATCGGTTGCCGCGATCCCCACGGTCGCCCCGATCCCCGCGGTCCTGCCAGGGGCGGAAGGGGCGTCCCTCCTGCGCTGCGCCCTCGGGTCGCTCCGCGCGGTGGCCGTTCCCCTCACGGGGTGGCTGGCCCTCGTACCGCGAGCTCTCGACCTCGCCTGAGGTCCGGTTGACGGGCTCGCTGGCCATCGGTCGGGGCGCCGGGGCCTCCGGCGCGGGGGCACTTGCGGTCGTCCCACCCTCCTCGGGGGGACGCACTTTCCGCGGGCGACCCCGCGGGCGCTTCACCGGCGGCGCCTCCCCCTCGGGGGGCTGCACCTTGCGGGGGCGTCCCCGTGGGCGCTTCACTGGCGCGTCCGACGAAGCAGGCGCAGCGGGTGCCGCGGCGTCGCGGTAGGGATCGATGTCTTGCGGCGGAGCGTCCGAGGTGGACCCGGCGTTCGGGCGCGCACCACGCCCACGGCTGGGCGGACGACGACGTTCGGTCATGCAGAGTGGATAGGGACCCGGAGGGTCGTTGCGGTACGGCGGCCGCGATCCAGCGAACAAAAAATGTGGAGCGAGCGTCCTGACGGATCCGGCCGGAACCCGGCATGGTCGCCGGGGGTCGCCGCGCGAGATGCGCGGGCGGGGGATTGTCTGGGAGCGCAACCGGTGGGGTGGGCAACGGCCTCACCGCATCGGGCGGTCTCTGGAAACTGCGGCAACCCCCGGTGGAGCGCAACCCTTTCCAGCGCCGGTGGGGTCCGGATCCCGCCGCGCCGCTAGCTTCCATCCATGGTCGCCAGCACCCCGAAATCGACGGTCGCCGCCATCGTGCGCGACTACCACGCCGACGCCGACATCCCCAAGCTCCTCACCCGGCTCGACGCCGTCTGCGCCGAGACGAGCGACACTGCCGCGCTGATCGCCGCCGTCGAGCCCTATCGTGAGATGCATGAGGTCGCCGGTCCGGTGTACGAGCGCGTGGTGGAGCGCGAGCCGGCGAACGCCGCCGTGCTCGTCGCGCTCGCGAATGCGTACTGGCTCACCGGGCGTGGCCCTGACGTGGTGGGGGAGATCGCGGCGCGCGCCATGGCCGCTGACCCGACGAATCGTGGTGCCTGGCACCTCTGGGCCCTCACCGAGTCCGCCCCGCGCGGCCGCATGCAGCGGTGGCATCAGGTCACCACGCGCTTCCCCGACGACAAGCTCGCCCACGCCGCCTTGGCCGACAACGCGGCGAGCGTCGCGAGCGCGGAGAACGATCCGGTCGCGATGAAGCTCGCGATCGGGACCTACGAGATGCTCCTCGCGACCGCGACCTCCGATCAGGAGCGCACCGCCCTCGGCAGCGCGCTCGGGACGCTCAAGCAGTGGAAGCTCTGACGCGGCGGGGAGGTGGGTGTACGCTGGGCGACGGGGAGCGCGGGCGTGATCCTGGTGACGAATCCGAGGGATGTGGGGTAGGAGGGATAGTGCAGCGTCGTGCGATGTCGGAGGGGCCCGACATCAGGCCTGTGCCTCACGAGTGGGTGGAGTGACGGCGATGTTGGAGATCATGGTCAAGTTGGAGGAGGAGGGGGTCGAGGCGGCGCCGATCGCGCGTGTGAACTCCGTCGCGTCGGCGGAATCGCTCGAGACCCCGAGCCGCGAGGTCGTGACGCTCTACGGTACCCCGACCGCAGAATCGCTCGCGCTCGCCGTGGCCGCCTCGCTCGAGGCGCAGAAGGTGCAGCGCCGCCCCGATGCGTTGCGCGACCTCACCATCTCGTCAGAGGTGGGCGCCGTGGGCGACACCGCGTGGCGCGACACCTCGACGGGGGAGATGATCCGCGCCGACCTCGCGATCCCGCTCACCGTGCTCAGGGAGACGGCGGCGGAGTTGCTCGTCGAGGGGGGGCAGGCGATCCGTCGGGCGATCGCGGGGCTCCTGCAGGTCGATTGGCCCGAGGGGGCGCGGCGCGCCCTGCGCATCGAGCTCCCCGTCGCGCGTCCGGACCATGGCTCCGACGCCCTCCTCGCGAGGCGCGAGGCCGACGGCGCCGACTACGAGGAGTGAGTTCGGCTCAGACCTTGTGGTAGATGATGCGCGCGGCCTCGACTCGATCGGCCGCGACGTAGGTCTCGAAATCCGAGAAGAAGGCCGGCGCCTCCTGCTGCAGCACGCGAAGGGTCGCGATCGCCATGCGGCGGATCTCGAACTCCGCCGCCTCGCTCGATCGCAGCTCGAGCATCGTGCGCCAGGCCCGCGCGTTCCCCGTCACGACGATCTTCGTCTCCGTCGAGTTCGGCAGCACGCCACGGGCGGCCTCACGCGCCATCTTCCGGCGGTGGACCTTGTCGTCCACCCACTGGTAGCGCGCCATCAGCTGCTCCACGAGCGCGACGTACGTCGTCTGCGCGCTCTCGATCTGCGTCTTCCATGCCGTGACGAGGGCCTCGTCGCCGATGATCGCCGGCGGCACGACGAACGCCGCGTCCGACTCGTCGACGTAGCGCTGCGAGAGCTGCGAATATGCGAACCCCGCGCGGTGCCGCACGAGCTCATGCGTCAACGACCGGCTGATCCCCTCGAGCAGGAGCGAGTAGTTGGCATGCTCGAGCACCGAGCCATGCCCCTGCTTCTTGATGTTCTCGAGATAGTCGCGCGTGGTGCGATTCGCGGGGTTCTTCTGGCTCATGTAGCAGAGCCGCCCCGCGAATTCGGCGAGCCGCTCGCCATCGGTCCCCTCGCCGATCCACTGCACGGGAAGGTGATCCGGCTCGGCGAACTGGGGGCGCGCGAGGACGGTGATCCGGGGCTCGGTATAGAAGTGCGGCATCGCGGGAGAGGCTGAGGTCGAGCGGGAAAGATAGCGGGGGAGGTCCGGACGGGCGGGGCGTCGATCCGGCCGGCCAACCAGTTACGGCGCCGTCGGGATCAGGTCGAGCCGGTGGCGCGCCCACCCCCGCTCCCGCGTGATGGTGTCGAGCGCCTCACGAGCGGCCGCCGGCAGGGGGGGCAGGGCGGGATCGACCTTCATCGCCTCGAGCGGACGGGCGCCCGGCGCTGCCACCTTCACCCCAGGATTCAGGATCCCGCCCGGGTCGAAGGTCGACTTCACCGCGGCGAAGAGGGCGAGAGTCTCCGACGGCCAGAGCTGTGGGAGGAGCGGGGTGCGGAGTCGGCCGTCCCCATGTTCGCCGGCCACGGTCCCGCCGAGCTGCGCCACGAGCGCGGTGACCTCAGTCAGGACCTGTTCGCAGCGCGCGCGCCAGGTGGGGTCGGTGAGATCGGCGAGGAGGTTCACATGCGCGTGCGCGTCGCCCGCGTGTCCGAAGATCACCCCGCGACAGCCGGCGCGGGCGAGCGCCTCGCGCACCCCACGGACATAGGTCGCGAAATGCACGGGCGGCACGCAGCCGTCCTCGACGAGCTGCAGACTCTCCCAGCGCGGAGCGAGTCGCGCGAGGATGGGGCTCGCGGCGTGCCGCAGCTGCCAGAGCGCCTCGCGCGCCGGCGCGTCGGGGGGGAGGACGACCTGCGCGGCGCCCGTGGTGCGACACCACCCGGCGAGTCGCTCGGCGTGGCGCTGCGCCTCGGAGGCGTCCGCGCTCTCGACCTCGATCAGCAGCACCGCGTCGAGCGTCGCGGCCACAGGGAGCGTCGCGCCTTCACTCGCGGCGATCTCGAGGAAGGAGCGATCGAGCAGCTCGACCGCGCTCGCCCCTTGGGCGGCGAGTCCGACCGCCGCCTCCGCCGCCGCCTCGACGGTGTCGAATCCTGCGAGGAGCAGCGCGGTCGCACCGGGGCGCGGGGCGAGTCGCACCTCGACCGCCGTGAGGAAGGCGAGGGTCCCCTCGCTGCCGAGGAGGAGGTCGATCGGATCCCCAGAGGTCTGATACGGCGCGAGCGCGTAGCCTGAGGATTCCTTGCGCACTCCCGCATGGCGGAGCGCGTCCACCGCGGTGGCACGCACCCGGGGCAGGAGCGTCGAATCCGCGTCCGCTAGGATCGGGAGCGCCGGGGTGGGATTCCCGCGGCGCACCCAGGCTTGCGTGCCATCGGCGAAGACGCCCTGGAGCCCCACGATCCAGTCGCGGAGCGGACCGTAGCGCACGGTGCGGCTTCCGGCGGCATGCGTCGCGCACATCCCGCCGATCGTCGCGAAGCCGCCGCTCGAGGGATCGACGGGGAAGGTGAGCTCCGCCGCGTTCGCGACCGCCTCCAGTCGATCGCGGAGCACCGCGGCGCCGACGGTGACGGTACGGCGATGGGCATCGACCGTGCCGATCCGATCGAAGCGTGCGAGATCGACGATCACCCCATCACCGATCGCGCCACCGGCCATCGAGCTCCCCGATCCTCGCGGGATGAGCGGGTGTCCGGTCTGCGCCGCCCAATGCACCAGGGTGACGAGATCGTCTTCGTCTGCCGGCACGGCGACGGCGCGAGGCACGATGCGCGCCACCCCTGCCGCCTCGCTGTACACCGCGCAGGCGAGCGCGTCGGCGCGGAAGATGCCGCGGAATCCCTCAGGGGCGTGGAGCGTCACGGATCCCCCTCCGTCACCCGACGGCGGGGACCAACGAGAAGGGGCGCGTCTGCACGCGCGCCACGAGCCGCCGGAGCGCGGCATTGCTCCCGATGGAGAGGAGCCCCGCCACCATCAGCGCCTTCACCTCACGCCGTGAGATCTTCACCTGCCCGCCGTGCATGAGCATCGCGCGCGACCGTCGGAGGTCGCGCAGCGTGGCATAGGCGAAGAGGAGCGGCAACACACAGAAGGCGCGCACGCGGAAGGCGCGGCGCGGGATCGTCAGCGTGTACTCGAGCGCTCGGTCCAGATCGGTGCGAGCGAGTGTGATGTAGCGATCGACCACCACATGGTTCTGCTCGAGATGTGCGGGGGAGAGGATCGTCGCATGGCCACTCCCGTGCGCCTCAAGCTCGGCCGCGGGGAGGTAGATCGCGTTCTCGTGCTCGGCGTCGTGCGCGATGTCCTTGAGGATGTTCACCGTCTGCAGCGCCTCACCGAAGCTCTGACAGGTGGCCCAGAGCCGATCGAATTCACGACGCCCGACCGCCGGGACATGCTCATGCCAGAGCTCGGTGAGCATGCATCCGACCGTCCCCGCCACGTAGTAGCAGTACTCGCGGTATTCAGCGAGTGTCTGGATGCGAATGCCGGTGGGATAGGTCCGCACGAACTTCGCCATCCCGCGTCCCATCTCGCGCACCCAGTGGGCTACCCGGTCACGCGTGCGCGGCGGGAGGGCCCGGAAGGCGACGAGGACGAGGTCGGAGTGCGCGACGAGGCGCAGATGCGCGGGATCCCCCTGCAGCGATGCGGCGAGTGCGGGAAAGCGCGCGGCGAGCGCGGCGTCATCGAGCGCCAGGAGGAACTGCTCGAGCAGCGCGGCGCGGGCCTCCGGTGCCGTGCGGTTGTCGTCCTCGATGGTATCGGCGATGCGGCAGAGGAGATAGGCGGTGCAGACGGCATCACCCAGCGTCCCCGGGAGCGCCTTGATGCTGATCGCGAAGGTCCGCGAGACCTCAGGGAGGATCGCACGACCGAACCGCGCCGCCTCGCGCACGCGCGTGGGTGTGTCGGGCCCGAGGACGGGGGGGACGGTGGTCCCATGCGGAAGCGGCGGGGTCGTGCGATCGGGCATGATGGGAAAGCTATTCGCTGCGGTCGCGTGTCAGATCCCGCCGAAGGCGAGGTCGATCTGCCGTCGCATCGAGGCGAGCATCTCCTCCGGCATCGGGAAGGCCTCCGCCAAGGCGGCGAGCGCTCCGCTTGGCGGTACCGGGCGCCCCGCCTGCATGAGATAGAAGCGCGCGTAGCGCTCCCCGAGCGCCGGATCGATACGCGAGACGAGGAGCGCGCCGCCGTGCACCAGTCCGATGGTGCTGAGTCGCGCGCCGGCGCCGGCACGTTGCTGTGCCGGTGTGAGGTGATCGTTCACCGCCACCTGGACCACCGTACCCGCTGCCTCGTGGGCAAAAGTGAAGAGCAACTCCTCCGCGGAATCGGCCGACTGGGGCCAGAGGACGGCGTACGGACTCGCCTGCTTGCCCGCCGGCACCGCACGCCCCTCACCGCCAAGGACCATGGACGGGATGAGGTCGCCGTTCTGCTGTTGGGTCGCGTTCAGGAATGGCTGGAGTCGCGGCCGCCAGACCGTCTGCCAGAGCGAATCGCTGGCCGCAAGTCCGGCCGCCCGGCGCCGCGACTCGGCGAGCCACCAGTCATGGAAGAAGGTCGACCGTTCACTCTCCAGCGCGGCGACGAACCGTCGGGCCCAGTCGCGATCCTCGGCACGGGGGAACTGCTGCGCGAGGAAGGCGACGATCCCCTGCACCTCGCGATTCGTCGCCCGCGCGGGATCGCCTTCCGCCGTGAGGAAGTACCCCATCGCCTGCTGGAGTTCATCCCAACTCCCGAAGTAGAGCGCGAGGAACTGCGCCCCAGCGAGTCCCGGTCGGACGCGCAAGGTCGTGCGCAGCTGACGCGAAGCGGAGTCGAATCCGGTATAGAGGTTGCGCGCGTTCTTCGCGACGATGATCCGCTCGCCGTACCCACGATCGAAGAGCGGGACCTGTGCGGTGTCCTCGAGGAGGAGAGCAAAGCCATGCAACCAGAGATCCACATGCGGCCGCGTCTTCACCGGCCAGCGCACCGTGCTCCCTGTCGGGCGCAGGGGGGTGACGGAGGTCTGTCCGCCGGCGCAGGCGCCCAGGGAGGTGGCGATCAGCAGAGTGAGGGTGAGACCGAGGCGTCGCATCAGGTCGGATGTCCGCAGGCGATGCAGAAGACCCATGACGCTTCGACCGACGAGCGACACATGCGACAGCGGGCGAGGAGATGCTGTCCGCACCAAGGGCAGTAGCGCGCTGCTCGGCCTTCTGGGAGCGGATGGGTGCAATAGTGGCAGGTCACCTCCTCACCGGCGTGGACGGTCGGGGTGTGTTGGACTGGTGTCGTGGCTCGCGGGACGGCCGCGCTCCGCGTGGCGATGACGGGGACGGTCCCGCCGAGGAACCACGAGAGCTTGCTCGGGCGCACGGCCGGCACGGGGCGCCCACGCACCGAGGGAGTGCTGGAGAGGGCGGGCGGCACTGAGGACGGTTCCAGTGGATGCGGCGCCGGGTCGGAGTCCATGACGTTCGGCACCGTGGGTCGCTCGATGATCGCCGCCGTCACCAAGGTCACCAGCCGATCGCCGTAGGTCTCGAGTAGCGAGAGGTCGGGGTGACGCGAGGCAAGGGCGGCGCGGCAGGTCGCCCGCACCTCGGGGTCGGCCTCCACCAGATTCCGCTCGCCCGCGACGAGCCGCATCATGAGTTGGCGGTAATCATCGAGCAGCTCGGCGATGCGCGTCGGTCGCACCACGCGATATGGGAGCAGATCCTCGAGGATCTCACGGATCGCGATGGGGCGATGGAGCGCCCCCGCTTGGTGCGCGGCGCGGACGAGCTCTGGAACCAGGCGATCGAGGGGATCCACGGTGGCGGTGTTGGTCACGACGGCTGAGGCAAGGTAGGGGAGGGGCGGAAGGTCGCGCCATCCGGGAAGGGATCGATCGCCCCCTTCGCCCCGCCCTTGGTCCGTCGTGCGGCCAGCCACGCATCGAAGCCCGAGGGCACGAGGCCCCCGGAGTCTCGCTGCTCGGTGGCGGCACGCACGGCGAGATCGTTGGCGTATTCGTTCTGCGGATGGCCGGCGTGGCCCTTCACCCACTGCCAGCTGTACTCATGGCCCACGGTGGCACGCAGCGCCTCCTGCCAGAGGCCGAGATTCTCGATCGCACCGGTCTTCCGCTTCCATCCGTTGCGTGCCCACCCGAAGACCCAGGCGCCGAGCCCGTCGACGACGTAGCGGGAATCGGTGGTGAAGCGCACGCTGAAGCGCCCCTCCTTGGCGCCGAGGGCGCGAAAGGTCTCGATCACCGAGCGGAGCGCCATCCGGTTGTTGGTGGTGGCGGGCTCCGCGATCCAGAGGTCGCGTCGCGTCAGGCGGCCGTCAGGGTGCTGGAACTCGACGAGTGCCGCCGCGCCACCGGGGTTCGCCCCTTCGCGCCCGTTGCCCAGGCACGACTCGTCGGCGTAGACCGCGATGAGGGGGAAGCGCGCGCTCATCGCACCACCTCGATCGCATCACAGTCGATCAGCCGGAGCTCGAGGGGCGCGCCAGTGGTCGGATGGCGCGTGACGAGCACCTCGTGGCCGCCACGCATCACGAGCCGATCGGGGATGACCAGGAATTCCGTCCCGCGGCGCACGACGGCGATGCGCCGCGCGTCGATGATCGCGCGCTCCAACGCGTCGTACTGCGCGACGGTCAGCGACGCCACCGATGCGCCTCGTCGCGATCCCAGCGGTGGATGCACTCCGTGAGGATCGCGGTCGCCTGATGGATCTCATCCATCGCGACCCATTCCAGGGCGGCGTGCGCGAGGGCGATGTCGCCGGGGCCGAAGCAGAGCGCGGGGATCCCTGCGGCACTGAGGAGCGCGGCATCGGTCCAACAGGAGAGTCCTTCGATCCGCGGGGTGATGCCCCGGGCGGCGCAGGCGGCCTCGAGGGTGCGCACGAGCGGATGCGAGGGGGCGAGGTCGTTGGGGTGTTGCCTGAGCCCGATCGTGACCGTCGCGTGGAACTCGGGATGTCGCGCGCACACCCGGACGATCGCCGCGTCGATCTCCTCGGCGAAGATCGTCTCGCGCTCGCCCGGCAGGGTGCGCCGCTCCAAGGTGACGGTGCAGCGCTCGGCGTAAGTCGAGAGGCCGGTGCCGCCGACGATCGTGCCCGCGTGGAGCGAGGCACGCCCCAGGAGGGGATGCGTGACTCCCGTGAGGACGGTGCGTTGATGCGCATCGAGCTCGGCCATGAGGTGCGCGGTCTGCGTGATCGCGTCGACGCCGACGTCGTGGCGTGAGCCATGCGCCGCGCGTCCGTGCACCGTCACCTCGGCCCAGGTGAATCCCTTGTGACTCGGGCAGATCGCGAGCCGCGTGGGCTCGGTGACGATCGCGGCCTCGGCGGTGATCCCCTGCGACAGGAGATGGCGGGTGCCCACGCTGCCGTGCTCCTCGTCGATGACCGCGCTGATGAGGAGTTCGCCGGCGAGGCCGGCGTCGGCGGCGCGGACCGCGGCGGCACACATGGCGGCGATCCCCGCCTTCATGTCGGTCGACCCCCGTCCGTAAAGGCGACCGTCGCGGAGGTCGGGGGCGAATGGGGGATGGGTCATCCCGTCGGTGCCGACGGTATCGAGGTGGCCGTTGAGGAGGAGGGTGCGACCCGAGGTGTCGGGGCCGATCCGTGCGATGACGTTCGGACGCCCCGGCAGCGCGTCCTGAAGGTCGACCTGGAACCCCCAGTCGCGGAGTACTGCGGCCAGGCGGACTGCGACGGCATGCTCCCCCGGCCCATCGGCGGCGAGGGAGGGATTCCGAGAATCGATCGCGACGAGCGCGCGGGTGAGGGCGAGGGCGTCGCCGCGAGGGATCGACCCGGTCATGCGACGGGGGGAAAACGAAACGAGCGCACCCCGAAAGGTGCGCTCGTGCGGGGTCGGGTGGGACCCTTGGGAATCACTTCTTGGACGAGCCCTTCTTGGCGGGCGCGGCCTTCTTCGGAGCTGGCTTCGCCGGGGCCTTCTTGGCCGGGGCCTTTTTCGCAGCCGGCTTCGCTGGCGCCTTCTTGGCGGCGGGCTTGGCCGGGGCCTTCTTCGCCGCGGGCTTGGCCGGCGCCTTGGCAGCTGCCTTCGCTGGGGCCTTGGCCGCCGCCACCGGCTTCGCCGGCGGCAACTTCCCCTTGTGCTTCTTCGCGTACGCCGCCTCGGCGGCCGCGATCAACTTGTCCGCCTCATCTTGCGCCATCTGGCTCCGGCGGACCATGTACTGCACGAGGTCGCGGGCGCTCTCGATCGAGAACGCGGAGAGCCCAGCGGCTGCCCCGATGACATCCTTCATGGCCGCGGCCATCCGGCTGCCGGCCTCCAAGGAGATCTCGTGGGCCTTGGCCGTCATCTCGGCCACGGTGTCGCGGACATCCTGGCCGCGGTGGCCGGGGCTGCGCTTCGGTGGGACGTTCGGCGTGGCCTCAGCCGGATTGGCGGATTCGGGCATATCGGGAGAGATTTTGGGCGTCCTGGTCGTGATGGGGGGTGAATCAGGGCGTAAGTATATGATTTTCCGTCATGTACGCAAGATGCCTCGTTGGTGTTTTTCTGTCTGATTTGACGGCTTCTACTACTCGTATTTTTGCAGTATCAACAGGGCATCATCAAGTCATTAACAAGCCATATATGCTTTCTGGCATCAAAGTTCTCGATCTTTCACGTGTCCTCGCCGGACCATTGGCCGGAATGATCCTTGGGGATTTCGGCGCCGATGTCATCAAGATCGAGCGGACGGGGGCTGGAGATGAGACCCGCGGGTGGGGTCCCCCGTTCGATGACCGCGGTGAAAGCGCGTACTACCTGAGCGTCAACCGCAACAAGGTCAGCGTCGCAGCCGACCTCACGCAGCAGGCCGATCAGGCCCTCCTCCGGTCCTTGATCGCCGAGGCCGATGTGGTGCTCGAGAACTTCCGGCCCGGGACACTCGAGCGGTACGGCCTGGGGGCTGCGGCGATGCTCGCGATGAACCCTCGGCTCCTGTGGTGCACGATCACCGGGTTCGGTCTGGAGAGCCTGCGTCCGGGCTACGACTTCGTGGTTCAGGCCGAGAGCGGGTGGATGGCGATCACCGGGGAGCCAGAGGGGTCACCCATGAAGGTCGGCGTCGCGCTCGCCGATGTCCTCGCCGGCAAGGACGCCGCCATCGCGATCCTCGCGGCCCTCGCCGGGGGGCGTCGGGAGCCGCGGCGGCTCTCGATCTCACTCGCGCACAGCGCCACCGCCGCACTCGTGAACGTCGCGCAGAACGCGCTCGTAACGGGGACGGAGGCGAGGCGGTGGGGGAATGCCCATCCGAATCTGGTCCCGTACCAGCTCTTCCAGGCCTCGGACCGACCGGTGGCGATCGCCGTGGGGAGTGATGCCCAGTTCGCGGTGGCGATGCGGGCGTTGGCGCTCCCTGAGCTCGCGGCGGACCCCGCGCTCGCCACGAACGCCGGCCGGCTCGCACATCGCGACCGCCTGGTGACGGCGATCGCGGACCGCGTGCGAGGCGAACCAGCCCGCCACTGGATCGACCGGCTCGAAGGGGTCGGGGTCCCGTGCGGGGTGGTGAAACCGGTGCTCGAGGCGCTTCAGGAGGTGGCGAGCTCTCCACTCACCGGCGTGGCGCCGCAGGCGCCGGGCACCATTCGGCGTCCGCCGCCGCGGCTGGACGAACAGGGCGCCGTGGTGCGTACCGAGGGCTGGGGCGCCTTCACTCGGCTGTGACCTTCCCTTGGCCGACTCGTCCTCCCCATGCGACAGAACCCCCGTCGGTGGGGGCGTTCTGGATCAGGTGGACCTGTCGAGGCGTGGCCGCGTGAATTAACCTTGCGGCGTGCGCACGGTAGCTCCCCCCACGGTCCAGGACGATCCCATCGACGCCGATCAAGCGGTCATCGACCGCGTGATGGCCGGGGATCGCGACGCCTTCGGCATCCTCATCGAGCGGTACAGCGACGTGCTGTTCCGTCACGCGTATGGGATGACGGGCAGCGCGGATGTCGCGGAGGACATCCTGCAGGTCTCGTTCATCAAGGCGTTCCATCACCTGGGTGAGGTGCGAGGCCGGTTCGATGCGTGGGTGTTCCGGATCGTGGCGAATGGGTGCAAGGACTGGCTCAAGAACATCCGGCGCACGCACCTGAGCTACGAGGAAGACGACCAGCCGTCGGGGTATGAGACCCCCGAGGAGGAGCTGGATCGAGGGGAGATGCGGCGCGATCTGGATCGTGCGCTGGCGGCCCTGCCGGACTCGCTGCGGGAGGCCTTCGTGATGAAGCACGTCGAGGGGCGGTCCTATGAGGAGATGGCGGACCTGCTCGACGCGACGGTCGGTGCCCTGAAGATGCGAGTCCACCGCGCCCGCGAGGCGCTGCAGAAGCTCCTGGAGGATCGGTACGCATGATGTCCCATGAATCGCTCGACCCCCGCGACGCCGTCCGCACGCCGGACGCCGACACCCACCGCGCTCCCGCGGCGGAGCCGACGGCTGACCGTGAGGTTCCCCTCACGTCGTCGGAGAACCCCGCCCTCTGGGCGGCGATCGACGCCGAGACGGCGCGTCGTCGCACGATGCGTGCGCCCGCCGGCTTCGCCGCGCGGGTCCTGGCCAAATTGGCGGACCGCTGACCCTCGCGGTCCGCTCGACGCGCCCCGGCGCGGACGAGTACGCGCCCTTCTACGCCAACTACTTCGCCCAAGTCCCAGAGGGCGATGTGGTCGAGGCGTTGATCGGCGGTGGCGAGATTGCTGCTGCGCTCTTGCACGACGTTCCGGAGGACGTCGCGGCCAAGGCCTACGCCCCGGGGAAGTGGACCCTCAAGGAGGTCATCCTCCACTGCAGCGAC
>CAXRBM010000086.1:0-21026 GCA_964228675.1 Gemmatimonadaceae bacterium | reverse complement strand
CAGGTCCAGATCGCGGTCCTCACGGACCGGATCAACTACCTGACCGAGCACTTCCGCCAGCACAAGAAGGACCACCACGGCCGCCGTGGGCTCCTCAAGATGGTCGGCAAGCGGCGTCGTCACCTTGACTATCTCAAGCGGACCGACGTCGACGCCTACCGCAAGATCATCGCCGATCTCGGCCTCCGCTACTAAGCGCCCCACGTCACGAGCGCGCGACCGCACCGCTGCGGATCGCGCGCTTCGTGCAATCGTCAGGATCCAACCCACATGATGCAACGTATCGAGCGGACCTTCGCCGGCCGCCCCCTGATCATCGAGACCGGGCGGATGGCCAAGCAGGCCGCCGGCTCCGCGCTCATCACCTACGGTGAGACCGTCCTCCTCGCGGCGGTCACCGTCAGCGACAAGAAGAGCCCCCTCCCGTTCTTCCCCCTCACGGTGGAGTACAAGGAGAAGATGTACGCCTCGGGGAAGATCCCTGGTGGCTTCATCAAGCGCGAGGGACGCCCCCGCGACGAGGAGATCCTCTCCTGCCGCATCATCGACCGCTCCATCCGGCCCCTCTTCCCCGAGGGATTCCAGAATGAGGTGCAGGTCGTCATCTACGTGCTCTCCGCCGACCAGGAGAATGACCACGACGTGCTCGGGCTCATCGCGACCTCGTTCGCGCTGAGCGCGAGCAAGATCCCGTGGGCGGGCCCGATCGCCGGTGTGCGCGTCGGTCGCGTCGAGGGGAAGTGGGTGCTCAACCCCACCTTCCAGGCGCTCGAGTTCTCTGACATGGACATGATCGTCGCCGGCTCGGCCGACTCGATCATGATGGTCGAGGGCGGCGCGCTCGAGGTCTCCGAGGCGGAGATCGTCGAGGCGCTCAAGGTCGCGCAGAAGGGGATCGGTGAGCTCGTCACGATGCAGGAGGAGCTCCTCAAGAAGGTCGACCTTCCGGAGAAGATGGCGTGGACGGGGACCGAGATCCCCGAGGACGTGAAGAAGACGGTGACGAAGGCCGCCGAGAAGCGCATCGAGGCCGCGATCAACCAGAAGGACAAGGCGACCCGCATCCAGGCGGTCGAGAAGGTGAAGGAGGAGGTCAAGGCGGAGATGGCGACCGTCCTCGACCCGGCACACGTGGGCCTCGTCGGCCAGATCGTCGGCGACATCGAGTACAATGCGCTCCGTGCGCAGGTGCTCGACACCGGGCTCCGCGTCGATGGCCGCAAGCCGGACGTCGTGCGCACCATCTCGATCGACTCGTCGCTCCTCCCGCGCGCCCATGGCTCCGCGCTCTTCACCCGCGGGCAGACGCAGGCCCTCGTGGTCGCGACGCTCGGCACCGCGAACGACGTGCAGCGCATGGACAACATCGACGACGCGAAGGAGACCACCAAGTCGTTCATGTTGCACTACAACTTCCCGCCGTTCTCCACGGGCGAGGCCAAGCCGATGCGCGGCACCGGCCGTCGTGAGATCGGGCACGGGGCGCTCGCCGAGCGCGCGATCCAGGCGGTCCTCCCGGCGTTCGAGGAGTTCCCCTACACGATCCGCATCGTCTCCGAGATCCTCGAGTCGAACGGCTCCTCCTCCATGGCATCGATCTGCGGTGGCTCGCTCGCCTGCTTCGATGCCGGCATCCCGCTCAAGGCGCCGGTCGCCGGCGTGGCGATGGGGCTCATCAAGGAAGGGAAGAAGTACGCGATCCTCACCGACATCCTCGGCACCGAGGATCACCTCGGCGATATGGACTTCAAGGTCGCCGGGACGGAGCAGGGGATCACGTCGATCCAGATGGACATCAAGATCCAGGGGCTCGACCTCAAGATCATGACCGAGGCGCTCGCGCAGGCCCGTGAGGGCCGGTTGCACATCCTCGGCGAGATGAGGAAGGCCCTCCCCGCGGCGCGCCCGGACCTCTCGCCGTACGCCCCGCGCATCGTCACGATGATGATCAACCCCGAGAAGATCGGCGATCTCATCGGTCCGAAGGGGAAGACGATCCGTGGCATCCAGGACGAGACCGGCGCCGAGCTCAGCGTCGACGATTCGGGGCTCGTCACGATCGCCGCGGTGGGTGGCGAGGCGATGGAGCGCGCGCGCCAGATGGTGCAGGCGATCACCGCCGAGCCGGTCGTGGGCGAGACCTACACAGGCACGGTGAAGTCGGTGACGGCGTTCGGCGCCTTCATCGAGATCATGCCGGGCACCGAGGCCCTCCTCCACGTCTCCGAGATGCGCCACACGCGCGTCGAGAAGCCCGAGGATGTGGTGAAGAAGGGGGAGCAGGTGACGGTGAAGCTCGTCGAGCGCGACGAGCGGGGCCGCCTGCGTCTCTCGATGAAGGCGCTCCTGCCGAAGCCGGAGGGCGGCGCCGAGGCGCCGGCCGCCGCCCCGAGCGAGTCGGGGAGTGGCGAGGGGAGCGATGGGGGCGAGCGCCGTCCTCGCGGGGATCGTCCCCGTGGTGGCCGCGGAGGCCGTTCCCGCGAGTGACCCCGACGTCCGCGACCGACGCCGCTGAACGCGGCGTTCAGCGGACCGTCCTGCCGAATGGACTGACCGTGCTCTCGGAGCAGATGCCGGGAGTGCGGTCGGTCGCGTTGGGGGCCTGGGTCCGCTCGGCCTCGATCCACGAACCGCGTGAGCTCATGGGGGTCTCGCACCTCCTGGAGCACCTCGTCTTCAAGGGGACGGAGACGCGGTCGGCGCGCGAGATCGCACTGTCGCTCGAGTCGCTCGGTGGGTCGCTCGACGCCTACACCGGGCGCGAGCACACCTCGTATCAGGCGCGGGTGCTCGACGAGCATCTCCCGCAGGCGGCGGATGTCCTCCTCGACCTGATCTTCCGCCCGGCGCTCCGCCAGAGTGATCTGGACCTCGAGCGGGGCGTGGTGCTCGAGGAGATCGCGATGGTGCAGGACACGCCGGATGACATGGTCTTCGAGCTGCACAATGAGCTGCTCTGGGGCGAGCATCCCCTCGGCTATTCGATCCTCGGGACGGAGGAGTCGGTCGGCGCGCTCGAGCTCGCCGACCTGCGGTCGCTGCATGACCACGCGTATCGGGCGAGCAACGTGGTCGTCGCAGCGGCGGGGAGTTGCTCGCACGAGCAGTTGATCGACGTCTTGCTCGCGGCCGGGTGGGGCGAGCTCCCCGGGGGCACGGCGATGAAGGTCCCGGTGCCCCCCGCGCGCCCGGTGGCGCCAGGCGAGCATGCGGTGGAGCGCGACACGCAGCAGCTCCATCTCGTCTTCGGGAACCCGATCGTCCCGCACGGCGATCCGCGGCGCTACCCGCTGATGCTCGTGAACACGCTCTTCGGCGGCGGGATGAGCTCGCGGCTCTTCCAGCGCGTGCGCGAGGAGCTTGGGCTCGCCTACTCGGTGCACTCGTACCAGCATTTCCTGGCAGGGAGCGGAGTGCAGGGGATCTACCTGGGGTGCGCCCCGGAGCGGGCGGACGAGGCGGCCGCGGTGGTGCGTGCGGAGCTCGACGCCCTGATGCAGGAGGGGATCCCCGAGGACGAGCTCACGATGGGGAAGCAGCAACTCAAGGGGCAGATCACCCTCTCGATGGAGAGTGTCTCGGCGCGGATGTATCGGGCCGCCGCCGTGGCGCTCTATAACGAACCCTACCGCCCGTTGGATGAGGTCTTGTCGCGTGTCGATGCCGTGACCTCTGGAGAAGTGGCCGCCGTTTGCCGAGACTTCTACGGCGCAGCTCGGCAGACGATCCTGCGGTTAGGACCCACCTAAGCCATTCATCGGACCCATGAAGATCGGCATCCCGAAGGAGATCAAGACCAACGAGAATCGTGTCTCGATGGTCCCCGCTGGCGCGGAGGCGCTCGTCGCCGCCGGCCACACCGTCTACGTGGAGCAGGGGGCCGGGGACGGCTCTGGCTTCGGTGACGACCAGTACGTGGCGGTCGGCGCCAAGATCCTCCCCACCGCGGACGCGGTGTGGAAGGAGGCGGAGATGATCGTGAAGGTGAAGGAGCCGATCGCGGTCGAGTGGCCGCGGATGCGGAAGGGGCAGACGATCTTCACCTACTTCCACTTCGCCGCGGACGAGAAGCTGACGCGCGCGCACCTCGATTCCGGCGCGACCTGCATCGCGTATGAGACGGTCGAGCTCTCGACGCGCGAGCTCCCGCTCCTGACCCCGATGTCGGAGGTCGCGGGACGCATGGCGGTGCAGGAGGGGGCCAAGTACCTCGAGAAGCTCTACGGGGGGCGTGGCGTGCTCCTGGGCGGCGTCCCGGGTGTGCCGCCGGCCAAGGTCGTGATCCTCGGTGGCGGTGTGGTCGGCGTGAACGCGGCGAAGATGGCGGCCGGGTTCGGCGCGAAGGTGACGATCATGGACACCTCGCTCCCGCGGCTCCGCTATCTGAGCGACGTGATGCCGGCGAACGTGCAGATGATCTTCTCCAATCGACAGAATGTCCTCGAGCAGATCAGCACGGCGGACCTCGTGGTCGGCGGCGTGCTACTGCCGGGCGCCAAGGCGCCGAAGCTCATCCGGCGCGAGGACCTCAAGCTGATGCGGCCCGGCGCGGTGATCGTCGACGTGGCGATCGACCAGGGCGGGTGTGTCGAGACGATCAAAGCGACCACGCACGAGAACCCCGTCTACACGGTGGACGGGATCATCCACTACGGCGTGGCGAACATGCCGGGTGGGGTGCCGCGCACCTCGACGCTCGCGCTCACCAACGCGACCCTCCCCTACGCGCTCAAGCTCGCGAACAAGGGGTGGAAGCAGGCGCTGCGTGAGGACGGGGCGCTCCTCAAGGGGCTCAACGTGGTCGACGGTAAGGTGACCTATCAGGGCGTCGCCGAGGCCTTCGGGATGGAATACCACGCGCCGGAGCAGTTCGTCAAATAGCCGTGCGCGTGCTCGCCTGGCGGGTCCTCCTGGCGGTCGGGGTGCTGAGCACCTCGGCCGCCGGTGTGCTTTCGGCCCAGGCCGGCGTGCGGAGTGGGGTGGTGCGCGATGAGCTCGGGCGCGCGCTCGCGGGGGTGCGGATCGATTCGGTCGAGGTGATGCTCGAGACCGGTATCGCGTTGCCGCGTGGCGCGCCGCTCACGGAGACCGATCTCGCGGGGCGGTTCCGTCTCACCGAGACCTCGCTGGGTGCCGCCCGCGCCGTGGTCTTCCGCCGATTGGGGTTCCGCCCCGATACCGTGCGCCTGCTCGATCTCCCGTCGGGTACGTCGACGGAGCGCACGCTGCGGCGCCTCGCCCTCCCGTTGCCCGCGATGACCGTGACGGGGCGCCGCGAGGTGCGCGGGCCCCTCGCGGGGTTCTACCAGCGTCGGGCGCAAGGGATGGGGCGCTTCTTCACCGCCGAGGAGATCGAGCGCCGCGGACTCCGGCGCCCCTCCGACCTGATTCGCGGGGTCCCGGGGGTGCAGGTCGTCCCCCTCCGAGGGGGACGGGTCGCGTATCGGATCCGTGGCTCGAATGTGGCCCCCCTGGTATGGCTCGATGGGAACCCGATGACGGCGGCGGAGCTGGACCTCGATGCCTTCGACCTCCGGAGCTTCGCTGGGATCGAGATCTACGCGGGGGCGGCGACGGTGCCGCCGCAGTTCACCGGGGGTCGGATGATGACGTCGAGTGGGGGCGCGATCGTGCTCTGGTCGCGCGAGGGGGAGGCGCAGGCTCGACGTCCACGGCGCGGGGATCCCACCCCCGCGGAGGTCCTCGCGCGGTTGGTCGCGGAGGCGACGGTGTGGACCGCCGATGCCGTGGATGAGCCAGCACGCGCCATCGAGGGGACGGCGGTGACCCCGCTCTACCCCGACTCGCTCTTCGACGCCGGGATGCCGGGGGACGTGGAGGTCGAATTCGTGGTCGATGCCACGGGGGATGTCCGGATGGACACCTTCGGGGTGGTGTCGGCGACCCACCCCCAATTGGTGGAGGCGGTCCGGCGCAGCCTCGTCGATCGCCGATTCGTCCCGGCCCGGAAGGCGGGGGTCGCGGTGGCGCAGCTGGTGCAGTACCCGGTCCGGTTCGAACCGCCCGTCGGGTCAGACCGTGTCCCGCCGACGTAAGCGGTTGTCGCATCAGGGTTTTCGGGGATAAGTTTCCGGCTCCTCGATTCATCCCGGACGCCCCCTCCCGGCCTCGTGCCGGCGTCAGATCCCCATCATGCGTTGGCCCTCCTTCAATCCCGCTGGGCTCCTCACGGCGAATTCGATTGCCGTGGATCTCGGTACCGCGAACACCCTCGTCTTCGTGAAAGGCGAGGGGATCGTGCTCAACGAGCCGTCGGTCGTCGCGCTCGATCGCGAGACGAAGAAGAACAAGGGCGGCGGGCTCGAGGCGAAGCGGATGTTGGGACGCACCCCGGAAGGGGTGCTCGCCGTGCGGCCGATGAAAGACGGCGTGATCGCCGACTTCGAGATCACCGAGAAGATGCTGCGCTTCTTCCTCGAGTTGATCATCAAGAACCATCCGTTCCGCGTGAAGCCCCGAGTGATCGTCTGCGTCCCGTCGGGGATCACCGAGGTGGAGCGTCGCGCGGTGCGTGACTCTGCGCTCGGCGCGGGCGCCAAGGAGGTCTTCATGGTCGCCGAGCCGATGGCCGCGGCGATCGGCGTGGGACTCCCGGTGGAGACACCGACGGGGAACATGGTGATCGATATCGGCGGCGGGACGACGGAGATCGCGGTCATCGCGCTCTCGGGCATGGTCTCCGACACGTCGATCCGTGTGGGCGGCGACGAGCTCGACACGAGCATCGTGCAGTTCATGCGCAAGCAGTACAACCTGCTGATCGGCGAGCCGACGGCGGAGCAGATCAAGATCCAGATCGGGTCGGCGGCGCCCCTCGGCGAGGAGCGCGAGATGGAGGTGAAGGGGCGCGACCTCGTCTCGGGGATCCCGAAGACGGTGCGCGTGCACTCGGTGGAGATCCGCGAGGCGGTCCAAGAGCCGATCCAGCAGATCGTGAATGCGGTGCGACGTGCGCTCGAGATCACGCCGCCGGAGCTCGCCTCTGACATCGTCGACCGTGGCATCGTGATGACCGGTGGGGGCGCGCTGATCCGTGGCCTCGATGTGCTGCTGACGCAGGAGACGGGGCTGCCGATCCATGTGGACGAGGATCCGCTCACCTGCGTGGTGCGTGGGACCGGTCGTATCCTCGATGACGAGGAGAAGTACTGGTCGGTGCTCACCACCTGACCTAGGCGCCCGAGATGCGCGGCGCCGGTGAGGAGACGCGGACCGATCGCCTGCTCGTCTGGGCGTGCGTCGTCGCGTCGGTCATCCTGCTCATGCTCTCGCCCGCGCGCCAGGATCGCGCCGCGAGCGCGGTCCGTGAGATCGTCATCGCGCCCCTTGCCGCGCTCCAGGTCCGGACGCGACTCGTGCAACGCGCCGTCACGAGTTACGACAGCCTGATCCGCCTCGCGGACAGCACGATCCGCGAGGCGCAGACCCTTCCCGCCGTCCAAGCGGAGAATGGGCAATTACGCGCCCTGCTCGGACTCGGTGCCGCGCTCCAGTGGGGGTTCGTCCCGGCCGAGGCGGTGCCGAGTCGGGCGATGGGGGATGCGCACACGGTCGTCCTCTCGGCGGGTTCGCGCCAAGGCATCACGACCCTCAGTCCGGTGGTCGCCGCGTCTGGGGTGGTCGGCCTCATCGCGGCGGTCGAGGAGATGACGAGCCTCGCGATCGTCTGGCCGCATCCGGACCTCCGTGTGAGCGCCACGAGCCGTACGGGGGTGGGCTTCGGGATCGTGACCGCGCACCCCGAGGATGGCTCCGATGCCTTCTTGCTCGAGTGGCGAGGGGTGCCGTTCCGCGACTCCCTCGCGGTCGGTACTGAGATCGTGAGTTCCGGGGTCGGTGGGGTCTTCCCGGCGGGCATCCCCATCGGTCGGGTGGTGGGTGAGGTGGAGCAGGGGAGTGCATGGTCGCGCACCTATCTCGTCCAACCGGCGGTGCGCCCCGCTGACCTTTCCGCGGTCATGATCCTCACGATCCCGCGCGTCGCCGCGGGTGTCGACAGCCTCTGGCCGGCCCCATGACGATCCCGAGCCGGCTCACCTTCGCGCTCGGGATCGCGCTCTTGCTCCTACTCCATCATACGGTGCGTCCCCTCCTGGGGTGGCGGATCGAGGTGGATTGGCAGGTGATCGCCTTGGTGTTGGTCGCCCTTCGATCGCGGCCGGGGATCGCGGCGCTCGTCGGGTTCGTGCTGGGCATGGTGATGGATGCGATGGTGCCGGCGGCGTTCGGGGCGGGGGCGCTCGTGCTCACGCTCGTCGGGTATGCCGCGGCGCGCTTCCGTGCGGGGTTCTTCGGCGCCTCGGTGCTGCTGGGGACGGTGATCATCGGACTAGGCAAGTTCCTCTCGGATGTGGCGGTGGTGGTGGCGGAGGGGCGGCTCCGCGGCGTCGGGTTCGCCGCGCAGGTAGGGCTCTGGTCGCCGCTCTCCGCCGTGCTGACCGCGATGGTGGGCGCGGGGCTGTTGGGGCTCGCGCGCACGGAGGCTCCTGGGCCGAGGCGGCGATGAACTTCCATCCGAACGAGGTGCAGCGGCGCGCGCGGATCGCGATGCTGGTCATCCAAGGCGTGGTCCTGGTGCTCGTGCTGGCGTTCTTTCGCGCGCAGATCGTACAGCATGCGCGCTTCGCCCTCGCCGCCGAAGACAACCGGCTCCGGCAGATCCCATTGCCGGCCGCGCGCGCGGTGATCTACGATCGGCGCGGCGAGATCATCGCGGAGAATGTCCCCGGGTATTCGATCTCCGTGCTGGCGCGGAGTGAGCGGGTGATCCGCGAATTGATGGAACGGATCGGGACCTTGTCACCCGTCACGCCGGAGCAGGTGGGGTCGGCGATCCGTCGCTATCGCACCGACCCCTCGCGGCCGACGGTGCTCTTCACCGACGCGCCGCCGGCGCTCGTGGCGATGCTCGAGGAACGTCGGGTGGCGTTCCCGGAGCTGATCGTGCAGTCGGCACCGAAACGGTTCTATCCGGACGGCCCCGTGGTGTCGGCGCTCGTGGGGTACACCGGTGAGGTGAACGATCGGGAGCTCGCTGATTCGACCTTCGTGGACTACAAGCCGGGGCAGCTGATCGGCAAGGATGGGATCGAACGGCAGTATGAGTCGCAGCTGCGTGGGCGCGAGGGCACGCGGTTCATGGAAGTCGATGCGCGGGGCCGGATCGTACGGCCCGTGGCACGCACCGATCAGCTCCCATCGTCGCCGGAGCCGCTACGGACCAACATCGACCTCGACCTGCAGCGATTCGTCGCGAGCATCTTCGGCGACTCACTGATCGGGGGGGTGGTGGTGATGGAGCCGACGACGGGGGCGGTCCTTGCCCTGCATTCCGCCCCCACCTTCGATCCCAATCGGTTCACCGGCGGGATCCCGAAGAGCTATTGGGATGGGTTGCAATCGGACCCGCGGCGTCCGCTGTATAACAAAGCGATCAAGGGGACCTATCCCCCGGGGTCGATCTGGAAGTTGGCGACCGCGATCATCGCGATGGAGCAGGGGCTCGTCGACATCGATGATCGCATGCCGGTGGCGTGTCGTGGCGGCTATCAGTTCGGCACCCGCTTCTTCGGCTGCTGGGATCCCAAGGGGCATGGGAACCCGACGTTGGCGCAGGCGATCGAACATTCGTGTGACACCTACTTCTATCAGCTCGGACTCAAGATCGGTTTGCAGCGGTTGATCACGGGCGGGCTCGCGCTCGGGTCGCGGACGCGCAGTGGGATCGACCTCCCGGCGGAGTCGCGGCCCCTCTTCCCGACCGATCCCGCCAAGGCGTACTACGACAAGCGATTCGGGCCGCAGGGATGGACCAATGCGGTCACCCTCAACCTCTCGATCGGGCAGGGGGAGAACTCGCAGACGGTGGTGAGCATGGCGCGATTCTATACGGCGCTCGCCACCGATGGGATGGCGGCGCGGCCCGAGGTGGTGCGACGCTCCCCGGAGCGGGAGCGCCTCTTCTCGCTCCAGCCGCGCCAGATGCGGGCACTGCAGACCGCGCTGACGAGCGTCGTCGGGACGGGGACCGCCGCGGCCTCACGGATCCAGGGGATCACCGTCGCGGGGAAGACGGGGACGGCGCAGAACGCCCAGTCGAAGGAGCAGTACCATGCCTGGTTCGTCGGCTACGCGCCGGCCGAGGCGCCGCAGCTCGTGGTCGCGGTGATGCTCGAGTTCGGCGGGCACGGGTCGCGTGCGGCGCGGATCGCCACGCGCATCATGGAGCATTACCTCAAGGGAGCGGTCGTCGCGATGCCGGAGATGGCGGGCGAATGAGGCGCGGCCGGCGACTCCCGGCCGATTGGCCACTCACCGTCACGGCGGCCCTCCTCACGGTGTTCGGTGTGGCGATGGTCTACTCCGCGGGGCAGACGGACGTGCCGACCTTCGTCGTCGGGCTCTGGCGCACCCAGCTGCTCTGGGTGATCGTCGGCCTCGTCTTCGGCTATGGCGTCTCGCGGCTCTCGGTCCGGCTCGTCGATGCCGTGACCGTGCCCATCTACGTGGTCTCGCTCGTCGTGCTCGCCGCGCTTCTCGTGGTCGGGCAGGGGGCGGGGACCGCCGCCAGCACCAAGAGCTGGCTCGCCATCGGTGGGGTACGGCTCGGTCAGCCCTCGGAGCTCGCGAAGATCGCCGTCGTCCTGATGCTCGCTCGTGTCCTCTCGGCATCGCGCGCCGCGCCGTCGTCGCTCCGCGAGTTGGTACCGTCGGCGCTCGTCGTCGGGGTGCCTTGGCTCCTGATCATGGCGCAGCCCGACCTCGGGACGGGGATCGTCTTCGTCGGCATCTACTTCGCGATGCTCTTCTGGGCTGGCGCTTCGTGGCCGTTGCTCGTGATGGCCGCGAGTCCGGCGCTCAGTCTCATCCTCGCCTTCAGCACGGGGATCTGGGGCGGATGGTTCCTCCTCCTCCTCGCGATGATCGCGTGGGTGCGACCACCGCGCTGGGAAGGGGTCGGGCTCGTGGTCGCGAATCTCGTGATGGGCGTGCTCGCGCCCTTGCTCTGGGGACGCCTCGATCCCTATCAGCAACGGCGGATCCTCGTCTTCCTCGATCCCTCCGCTGATCCGCGCGCCTCGGGCTACCATGTGATCCAATCACAGGTCGCCATCGGTTCAGGGGGATTCTTCGGGAAAGGATTCACGCTGGGGTCACAGAAGCGTTTGGCCTTCCTCCCCGAACAGGAGACCGACTTCATCTTCCCGGTGGTGGCGGAGGAGTTGGGCTTCCTCGGCGTCCTGGTCGCGCTGGCGCTGTTCACCTTCCTCCTGCACCGCACGATCCGGGTCGCCGGGCGCGCCACCTCGCCCTTCGCCTCGCTCGTCGCCTTCGGACTGACCGCGGCCTGGTTCACGCATATCGCGGTGAACATCGGGATGACGGTGGGAGTCCTCCCTGTCACGGGGATCCCGCTCCCGTTCTTCTCCTACGGCGGTTCGTTCATGTTGATGAGTTGGCTCTCGGTGGGGCTCCTCGTGTCGATCTCCGAGGAGGGGCGCGGACGCGCCGGCGGGCTCGTCATCTAGCGCGGGCTGGGCGCCTTGCCCTCCCTTCCGACCCCCCCCACCTTTGGGCATGGCTTGGTTCCGAAAGGAGAAGACCCCGCGTCGCCCGCGCACCGAACGCTTGGAGATCCCCAAGGACGCGTGGGAGAAGTGCGAGGCATGTGATCATACGGACATCCGCGAGAAGTTCGAGCGGAATGCGAATGTCTGTCCGACCTGTGACCATCATCGCCGCTTCCGAGCCCACGAGTACCTCTCGCTCCTCCTGGATGCGGGGACGATCGCCGAGAAGGACGAGGAGCTCGCCTCCGTCGATCCGCTGCAGTTCCCGGACTATCCGGCGCGACTGAAGAAGGCGCTGGCGAATGCGGGGGATCACGATGCGATCCTCACCGCCTCCGGGAAGATGGATGGGATGCCGGTGAACCTTGGCGTCATGGACTTCGCCTTCATGGGCGGGTCGATGGGCTCCGTGGTCGGCGAGAAGATCGCCCGCCTCGGGCAGCGCTCCCTCGAGAAGAAGTGGCCGTTGATCGTGATCTCCGCCTCCGGCGGGGCGCGCATGCAGGAAGGGGTGCTCTCGCTTATGCAGATGGCGAAGACCTCGGCGGTGCTCTCGCAGTTGGCGGAGCGCCGGATCCCCTACGTGTCGTTGCTCACCAACCCGACCACGGGCGGCGTCAGTGCGTCGTACGCGATGCTCGGGGATGCGATCCTCGCGGAGCCCGGCGCGGTGATCGGATTCGCCGGGCCGCGTGTGATCAAGCAGACCCTCGGCCAGGATCTCCCCGAAGGGTTCCAGACGGCGGAGTTCCTCCTCACCCATGGGATGGTCGATCAGGTGGTGCATCGGCATCATCTCAAGCGGACACTCGGCCAACTGCTGCGCCACATGAGTGGCAAGCCGGCCGCCACGGGGTGGACCTCGCCCTGAGCACCGGTGCGTATCGGGCCGCGCTCGACGCCCTCTTCGCGCGGACCACGGGGCAGTGGAAGTTGGGACTCGAGCGCGTGGAGGGATTCCTTCATGAACTCGGCGATCCGCATCAGCGACTGCCGATCATCCACATCGCTGGCACCAACGGGAAGGGGAGCGTCTGCGCCTCCCTCGAGACGGTGTTACGTCGGCAGGGATTCCGCGTGGGGACCTACACCTCGCCGCATCTCGTCGACTTCCGCGAGCGCTTCCGCATCGATGGGGCGCCGATCGACGAGGCCACGATCTTCGACTTCCTTGAGCGGTGGACGCCGAGGGTCGAGACGTTGGGCGTGACCTTCTTCGAAGCGACGACCGCGATGGGGTTCCAGCTCTTTGCCGACGCCCAGGTCGATATCGCGGTGATCGAGACGGGGCTCGGCGGGCGGCTCGATGCGACGAATGTCGTACGGCCCCTGGTCGCCGGGGTGACGAGCATCGGCTACGATCACATGGAGTGGCTCGGGGAGACGCTCCCGCAGATCGCGCGGGAGAAGGCGGGGATCTTCAAGTCTGGGGTCCCGGCGATCGTGGGTGAGCCCGATCCGGCGGTGCGCCGTGTGTTGGCGGAGGAGGCGGCCCGCCGGGGTGCCGCCCCCGTCCGCATCGTCGCCGAGGAGGGGGAGGCGACGGCGATTCTCGTCACGGCAGCGGGGACGCGGTTCCGGTGGCAGGGGCTCGAGGTGGCCACGGGGCTCGCGGGCCACCATCAGGTGGCGAATGCCTTGGTGACCCTCACGATGCTCGATGCCCTCCCGGCTCCATTCCAGGTGCCGCGTGAGGCGGCGGTGGCGGCCCTCGCCGAGGTCCGGCTGGCGGGGCGGTTTTCGCGGCAGGGGCGCTGGATCTTCGATGTGGCGCACAACCCCGCGGGGGCGGCGGTCACAGCGGAGACCTTGCGCGCGGTGGCCCCTCCCGGGCCGGTGGTGGCCCTGGTGAGCGTGCTCGGGGACAAAGATTGGCGGGGGATCCTCGGCGCCTTGGCGCCGGCGGTCCAGGGGTTCCTCCTCACGAACGCCCCCACGGCACCCACCAGCCGCGCCTGGGTGGCCTCCGAGGCCCTCGACTACGCGCGCGGCGAGGGGTGGCAGGCCGAGCTGGAGCCCGACTTCGACCGGGCCTTGGCGCGCGCCCCATCGATGGGGGAGACCGTCCTCGTGACGGGGTCATTTCACACCGTGGGCGACGCGATGGCGCGGTTGCCGGGGTCTCCGACGACCGGGTAGATTCCTCGGATGAGTAGCGGGGCGTTACCCGGATTCCGTGATTTCTATCCCGACGAGCTGGCCCGCCGCGCCCATATCTTCCAGGCTTGGCGGGCCGTCGCGCGCCGATACGCCTTCGTCGAATACGATGGCCCCCCGCTCGAACCCTTGGACCTCTATACACGCAAGAGTGGGGACGAGATCGTCGGCCAGCTCTACAACTTCGTCGACAAGGGGGGGCGGGAGGTCTCGCTCCGCCCGGAGATGACCCCGACCTTCGCCCGGATGGTCGGCGCCCGTGCCAATGCCCTCCGCAAGCCGGTGCGGTGGTTCTCGACCCCGCAGCTCTTCCGCTACGAGCGGGCACAACGCGGGCGGCTTCGCGAGCACTACCAGCTCAATGTCGATATCGTCGGCGAGGCGAGCGAGGTCGCGGACGCCGAGCTGGTGGCCGTGGCCGTCGACATCATGCGCGAGCTCGGGCTCACGAGCGCCGATGTGCGTGCGCGCGTCAGCGACCGGCGGTTGCTGAATGGGGTACTCCAGGCGCTTGGGGTGACCGAGGCGCAGGTGCCGACGGTCTACGCCGTGGTCGACAAGCTCGCCCGCCAGCCGCGCGAGGTCTCCGCGGAGAAGCTTGCCGCGGCCGGCCTCTCCGCCGCCACGGTGGAAGAGGTGCTGACACTCGCCTCCGGGACCACGCTCGCGACCCTGCGTGCCCGCTTCGGGGCCCACCCCGCCGCGGCCGAATCGATCGAGCGCTTCGGACGGTACCTCGAGCACTGCGCCGCACTCGGCGTCGGGGACTGGGTCGATCTCGACCTCTCGATCGTACGCGGACTCGCGTATTACACCGGGATCGTCTTCGAGCTCTTCGATGCCAAGGGGGAGCTGCGTGCGATCTGTGGGGGCGGGCGGTATGACACCCTCCTCAAGGCCCTCGGTGGCACCGACCTTCCCGCTCTCGGCTTCGGGATGGGGGACGTGGTGCTCGGCGAACTCCTGCAGGATCGCGGGCTCTTCCCGACCACCATCGGCACGACGGCCGATCTCTATCTCGTCGCTGGCCACGGGGCGGTGGGGCGTCCGTATGCCGAGGCGCTGCAGTTGGTGAGTGCGCTCCGCCGCGCCGGATTCCAGGTGGATCATGGCCTCAACGCCGAGCGCTTCCTCTCGCAGGCCACGCGCAATCAGGTGGATGGCGCCAAGAAGGCAGGAGCCGCCGCCGTCTTCGGCGTGCGCGAAGATGGCGAGGTCGAGGTGACCTCGATCCTCGGCAAGATGAAGGACGCCCCGACCCACACGATGGCGCTGGCCGCGGTCCTCGCCGGCGATCCCTCCACGATGCACGCCCTCCGCGACTGGCTCCGGGCCCAGCGCGACTCGATCTCGACCTCCCATGGCTGACGACAAGAAGCTGACGACGCGCGCTGAGGACTTCAGCGCGTGGTACAACGAACTCGTGTTGCGCTCCGAGCTGGCGGACTATTCGCCGGTGAAGGGGTCGATGGTGATTCGGCCGAACGGCTATGGAATCTGGGAGCGGATGCAGCGCGCCCTGGACGACATGTTCAAGGCGACGGGGCACCAGAACGCCTACTTCCCGCTCTTCATCCCGCAGAGCTTCCTGAGCAAGGAGGCGCAGCATGTGGAGGGTTTCGCGCCCGAGACCGCCGTCGTGACGCATGGTGGTGGGAGGGTGCTCGAGGAGCCGCTCGTCGTCCGGCCGACGTCGGAGACGATCATCTACCACATGTTCGCGAAGTGGACGCAGTCGTATCGCGACCTGCCGATCAAGATCAACCAGTGGGCCAACGTCGTCCGCTGGGAGATGCGGACGCGTCTCTTCCTGCGCACCCTCGAGTTCCTCTGGCAGGAGGGTCACACGGCTCACGCCACCGAGGCAGAGGCGGAGACGGAGGCGCGGCTCATCCTCGGACTCTATCGTGAGTTCATGGAGGGGTGGATCGCGATGCCGGTCATCACGGGGCAGAAGACCGAGAGCGAGAAGTTCGCGGGGGCACTCCGCACCTACTCCTGCGAAGCGATGATGCAGGACAACAAGGCGCTGCAGGCCGGTACCTCGCACAATCTCGGACAGAACTTCGCGAAGGCGTTCGAGTTGCAGTTCCAGGCGGAGAATGGTGAACAGGCGTTCGCGTGGAACACGTCGTGGGGCGTCTCGACGCGCATGGTCGGGGGGCTCGTCATGACGCACTCCGATGACAACGGATTGGTCTGCCCGCCACGGCTCGCGCCGATCGAGGTGGTGATCGTCCCCATCTGGAAGTCGGACGAGGAGCGAGCGCGGGTGGTCGAGGCGGCGCACAAGGTGCGCACCGAACTTACCGAGTGGACCGGGCGGGGCGCGACCGATCGCCTCCGGGTGACCGTCGACGACCGCGAAGGGGTGAAGCCCGGCGCCAAATACTATGAGTGGGAGATGCGCGGAGTCCCGCTCCGCCTCGAGATCGGCCCAAAGGATCTCGAGAAGGGCTCCGTCTTCTCGGCGCGGCGCGATACGCGCGCCAAGGCTGCGCTCCCCATGGCGGGGCTCCCAGCGACGGTCGCGGCATTGCTCGAGACCATCCAGGGCGATCTCCTCGCTGCGGCGAAGGCGCGCCGCGAGGCGAACTCGCACCGGAACGTGACCTCCTATGCGCAGTTCAAGGAGATCATGGAGGGGCCCGGCGGATTCGTCTATGCGGGGTGGAATGGTGACCCGGCGATCGAGGCCAAGGTGAAGGAGGAGACCAAGGCGACGATCCGCGTGATCCCCGATCCCGAGTTCCGCTCGGCCGAGGCGCCGAGGACCTGCCTCGTGACGGGTGAGCCGGCCAAGCACGAAGTGATCTGGGCCAAGGCGTACTGATGGGGGGATTCTCGCAGCGCGCGGGGGCGTTGGTCGTCGACGCGGTGCCGCTCGCTACGATCGCCACGGGGGCTGGTACGCCGGCCTATGTGTATTCGGCGGCGATGATCCGCGAGCGGATCGCTCGGCTCCGCACGGCGCTCGAGGGGGTCCCGCACCAGCTCCACTATTCGCTCAAGGCCAACGCCTGTCGCGGGGTCCTCACGGTGATCCGCGAATCAGGGTGCGGGTGCGACGTGGTCTCCGGTGGTGAATTGGCCAAGGCGCTCGCGGCCGGCTTTGCGCCGTCGCAGATCATCTTCGGCGGGGTGGGGAAGCAGGCGCATGAGTTGCGCGAGGCGCTCCGTGCTGGGATCAAGCTGATCAATGTCGAGTCGGCGGCGGAGGTGGCGCTGTTGGCGTCGATCGCCGCTGAGCTTGGCGTGGTCGCGCCGGTCGGTCTGCGTGTGAATCCCGAAGTGGATGTCACCAATGCGCATCGCTTCATCGCCACGGGGGAGAAGGGGCACAAGTTCGGGATCCCGATCGGCGAGGTCGAGGCCGTGGGGCGTCGGGTGTTGGCCTCGCCGCATCTCCGACTGCTCGCCCTCGACATGCATGTGGGCTCGCAGCTCCATTCGTTTGATGCGTATCGGAACGGGGCCGACCGGCTGGTGGAGGTCGCACGGCGCCTCCAGGGGCTCGGCGCACCCTTGGCGTATCTGGATGTCGGCGGTGGGTTGCCGGCGATCTACGAATCGGAGGAGGCCCCGGATCTCGCCGCGTTCGCCGCCATCGTCATGGAGGCGGCGCGTACGCTCGGTGTGGAGTTGCTGTTGGAACCCGGGCGATTCCTCGTGGCCGAGGCGGGTGTCCTCCTCACGCGGGTGATCTATCGGAAAGAGAATGGCGGTCGCACCACGCTCGTCTGTGATGCCGGGATGACGGAGTTGATCCGTCCGTCCCACTACGGGGCGTACCACCGGATCGATTCGGTGGCGCCGGTGGCGGGGACGATGGTGGCCGATGTGGTGGGGCCGGTCTGCGAGACGGGGGATTTCCTCGCCTTGGGTCGGGAGGTACCGGCCGTCGACGCCGGCGCGTTGCTCGCGGTGCATACGGTTGGCGCGTACGGTTCCGTGATGAGTTCGCAGTACAACGCCCGTCCGCGCGCGGCGGAGATCGTGGTCGAGGGGGATCGCTGGGCGGTGGTGACCGCGCGCGAGTCCTATGCCGACCTCATGCGGCAGGATGTGGTGCACCCCGAGTGGAGGCAGAGCTGATGCGCGTCGGATTACTGTCGGATACCCATGATCGCCTGCCGGCGGTCGAGGCGTTGGTGCGCGAGTTCATGGCGCGAGAGGTCTCCTTCGTGCTGCACGCCGGGGATTTCTGCGCGCCGTTCTCACTCCGCCCCTTCATCGCACACAACGTGGCCCTCGCGGGGGTCTTCGGCGTGAACGACGGCGATCACGCGGGATTGCGCCTCGCCGCGGCGAAGGGGATGGGGATGGAGATCTTCGAGGCGCCGCACAGCCTGGTGCTCGGGGACAAGAAGGTCTTGCTCGTTCACGAGCTGGGGGAGGCGCTCGACGGCTCGATTCTCGCGCATGACATCGTGGTCCATGGGCAGGCCCATGTCGCCTCGACGGCGACGCGGGAGCAGACCCTCCTCGTGAATCCCGGTGAGGCCTGCGGATGGCTCCATGGGACACCCTCTGCGGCGATCCTCGATCTCGAGACCCTGAAGGTGGAATCGATCATCCTGCCGGCAGCGGAGTGGACCCGATGAGTTCGCGTGTCCTGATCCTCGATTGCGGCTCGCAATTCACGCAGTTGATCGCGCGGCGCGTCCGCGAGGCGCGCGTCTTCTCCGAGATCCACCCCCCGACGCGATCGCTCGAGTGGATCCGCGAGTGGAAGCCGACCGCGATCATCCTCTCCGGCGGCCCGAGCTCGGTCACGGACGAGGGGGCGCCGACCTTCGATCCCGCGATCCTCGATCTCGCGCCGGTGCTCGGGGTCTGTTACGGGATGCAGTGGATCGCCCACACCTCGGGTGGCTCGGTGCGCGGCGGCGGGCGCCGTGAGTACGGGCGGGCCGAGTTGGTGGTGAAGGAGCCCTCAGGACTCTTTGCCGGGTTCGATCCCGGGGAGCGCTCGGTGGTCTGGATGAGCCATGGCGACCATGTGGAGACCGTCCCACCGGGTTATGTGCTCACCGCCTCGAGCGAAGGGAACCCCGTCGTCGCGTTCCGTCACGCGTCCAAGCCGATCCACGCCGTGCAGTTCCACGCCGAGGTGGCGCATTCGGTGCGCGGGGCCGAGATCATCCAGAACTTCCTCTTCGGGGTGGCGGGATGCACCGCGGATTGGACCCCGGGGCATTTCATCGAACAGGAGATCGCGCGGATTCGTGAGCGCGTGGGGTCGGCGCAGGTGATCTGCGGACTCTCCGGTGGTGTGGACTCCTCGGTCGCGGCGGCCCTCGTGCATCGCGCGATCGGCGACCAGCTCACCTGCATCTTCGTCGATACGGGATTGCTGCGGCTGTATGAGCGCGAACAGGTGGAGCGCACGATGGGGCAGCACCTCGGGATCAAGCTCGTGACGGTGCGTGCGGAGGACCGCTTCCTCACGGCGCTGAAGGGACTCGATGACCCGGAGCAGAAGCGCAAGGCGATCGGGCACACCTTCATCGACGTCTTCGAGGATGCGTCGTCGGTGGCGGGGGAGACGGCGGAGTTCCTCGTGCAGGGGACGCTCTATCCCGATGTCATCGAGTCGGTGAGCGCGAAGGGCGGGCCGAGTGCGACGATCAAGACGCATCACAACGTCGGCGGGCTCAAGCCCGACATGAAGTTCAAACTGATCGAGCCGCTCCGCGAGCTCTTCAAGGACGAGGTACGGAACGTCGGGCGGGAGCTGGGGCTGCCGGAGGAGATGGTGGGGCGGCATCCCTTCCCGGGGCCGGGACTTGGGATCCGCGTGCTCGGCGCGGTCGATCCGGTGAACGTCGAGACGCTGCGACGGGCCGATGCGATCTATCTCGAGGAGATCCGCGCGGCGGGGCTCTACCACGAGATCTGGCAGGCCTTCGCCGTCTTCCTCCCGGTGCGCTCGGTCGGGGTGATGGGAGATGGGCGGACCTACGAGCATGTGATCGCGCTCCGCGCCGTGACGAGCACGGATGGGATGACGGCGGATTGGTACGCCTTCCCGACGGAGGTCCTCGCGCGCATCTCGAATCGGATCATCAATGAGGTGCCGGGGGTGAATCGCGTGGTGTACGACGTGAGCTCCAAGCCGCCGGCCACGATCGAGTGGGAGTAGAGTGATGCGGTTCGCGCAGCTGCGGCCGACCTCGACCGAGTTGCGCGAGATGCTGCGGCTCGCCGCCCCGATCGTCGCGGTGAACGTCGGGATGATGTTCATGGGGGTGGTCGACTCGCTGATGCTCGGCCGCGTCTCCGGCGCGGCGCTCGCCGCCGGCGTGCTGGGCAACTTCACCTTCTATCTCTGCGCCAGCTTCGGGCTCGGCTTCCTCCTCGCGATCGATCCCGTGGTCGCGCAGGCGATCGGGGCGGGGGATGCGCGTGAGGCGGCGCTCGGGGTGCAGCGCGGGGTGGTGCTCGCGATCGCGACGTCGATCGTCATGGCGATCGTCCTCTGGCCAGCCCCGCAGGTATTGACGCTCCTCGGCCAGCCGGCGGATGTGGCTCCCGACGCCGGGGCCTTCGTCCGGTGGAGCATTCCGGGCGTCTTCCCCTTTTTCCTCTTCGCGCTGAGCCGACAGGCACTACAGGCTCATGGATCGGTGAAGCCCGTGCTCTGGGCCGCCGTGGTGGGGAACGTGGTCAACGTGCTCGCGAATCTCGTGCTCGTCTTCGGCATGTTCGGCGTGCCGGCGCTCGGGGTCGTCGGTTCGGCGATCTCCACGACGATCGCGCGCTGGGTCATGCTCGGGGCGATCCTGCTCTTCGCGCGTCAGCGGCTCACGCGCTTGGTGCGCCCCTGGTTCCCTGAGGCACTGACGTGGGCCCCATTGCGCGGCCTCGCGGCGCTTGGCGCCCCGATCGGCCTGCAGTTCTTCGCTGAGGTGAATGCCTTCGGGTTGGTGACGATCATGATGGGGTGGGTCGGGACGAATGCGCTGGCCGGGCATGAGATCGCCCTCAATCTCGCCTCGCTCACCTTCATGGTGCCGATGGGGGTCGCGGCGGCGGGGACGGTGATGGTCGGGCGCGCGATCGGGCGTGGGGATCCCGCGGCGGCGCGGCGCGATGCGGTGGCGGCGTTGGTGGTGGGGATCGGCTTCATGTCGCTCACGGCGGTCGCCTTCCTCGTGGTGCCCGGGCTCTTCGCGCGGGCCTACACGACAGATGATGGTGTCATCGCGGTGGCGATGACGTTGATCCCGATCGCCGGGATCTTCCAGGTCTTCGATGGGATGCAGGTCTGTGCGA
>CAXRBM010000085.1:0-25965 GCA_964228675.1 Gemmatimonadaceae bacterium | reverse complement strand
GCGACGGTGGCCGGCGCCACGTCGACGGCCGCGAAGCTCGCGGCGAATGGTGAGCTGATCGCCCTCCCGACCCTCGATGCCGCGGTCGGCATTTTCGAGGGGATCAAGTTGGGCGTCACCAAGGTCGGCGGCGTCGACCTGCTGGCGAGTGCGACCTATGTCCCGAACCTCGACATCTCGTCGCTCAAGGTCACGCCCAGCGCGCAGTATCAGCTCGGCTACGGTGTGCGCATCGGGCTTCTCGAGCAGTCGCTCCTCGTGCCCGGGGTCGCGGTCTCGATCCTCAAGCGCGACCTCCCCTCTATGGACGTCGCGGTGAAGGCCAAGGACGCCACCCTCTCCATGTCGAACTACAAGGTCGGTACGACCTCGTGGCGCATCGCGGCGCAGAAGAACCTGCTCATGCTCCAGGCTGCGGTCGGCTACGGGCAGGACACCTATGACGCGAGCGCGAAGCTGGGTGGTTCGGTGGGGACGCTCGGGACCATTAGTGCCAACTCGAAGTTGACCGAGAAGCAGAACACGCTCTACGGGTCGCTCGGGCTCAACCTCCTTCTCGTGAAGGTCGTCGCCGAGGTTGGGCAGACGTCGGGTGGGGACCTCAACCTCCTCAATCCGTTCGATAGCAACCTCACGAAGAAGCGTTACTTCGCGTCGCTCGGCGCGCGCTTCAGCCTCTGACGCCGCACGAGCTCGCTCCCCCACCGGGTCCGCGCGACGCGGCCTGGATGCGTCGCGCCCTGCGGTTGGCGCGACGCGGGTGGGGGTGGACGGCGCCGAACCCCATGGTCGGCGCCGTCGTCGTTCAGGGGGGTGAGGTCGTCGGCGAAGGGTGGCATACCGAAGTCGGTGGGCCGCACGCCGAGGTGATGGCACTCGCGGCCGCCGGTGCCACGGCGCGAGGGGCCGACCTCTATGTGACGTTGGAGCCCTGCGATCATCAGGGCCGCACGCCGCCGTGCACGGAGGCGGTGATCGCGGCCGGGGTCCGACGCGTGATCGTCGCGGTGCGCGATCCGAATCCGGTCGCACAGGGCGGGATCGACCGGCTCCGCCAGGCCGGGATCGCGGTGACCGAAGGGGTGGAGTCCGAAGCAGCCGCCGAGATCAACGCGCCCTTCCTCTTCGCGCAGCGCGTGACCGATCGCCCGTTCGTCACGCTCAAGCTCGCCGTATCGATGGATGCGATGCTCGCGCCGCGGGACCGCAGCCGCCTGCAGCTCACGGGCCCCGAGGCGATGCGCGAGGTCCACCGGATGCGGGCGAACGCCGATGCGATCGCGGTGGGGCTGGGTACGCTGCTCGCCGACGATCCCAAGCTCACCGTGCGCGCCGGTCGCAGGCCGCGGGTGGCGCCGACGCGGATCGTCTTCGGGGAGGCGAGTCGGGTGCCGGCCGCCAGCGCGTTGGTGAAGACGGCGAGGAAGGTCCCGACCTGGGTGGTCTCGCGAGAGGCGAGCCCGCCGAATCGGGCACCGGCAGACGCGCGGGATGTGGACACCACGGGGGCCCTCGTGGCCAGAAGCGTCCGGTGCCTCGCCGCTCCGAGCCTCCCCGAGCAGCTGGCGCTCTTGCGCCACGACGGGGTCCGCCACCTTCTCGTCGAGGGAGGGGCAGGGCTCGCGGGGGGGCTCCTGACCGCTGAAATGGTCGACCGCCTCGTTATCTTTCAGGCGCCGGTCCTGCTCGGGGCCGGGGCCCTCGCCGCCTTCGGCGGGGTCGAGCTGGCGGCTACAGCCCCTGGGGCGCTCCCGGGGCGGTGGCAGGTGGTCGCGGAACGTGCCCTCGGGGACGACCGGATGACCGTCTACGCCCCCGCGGCGTCGCTGGCTCGCTGATTCCACCCGCGTCTCTCCATGTTCACAGGGCTCATCACGGCGGTCGGTACGGTGCGCGAGGTGTCCACGACGGACGCCGGGCGCGAGCTCGTGATCGCCGCCCCCTACGAGGGGCTGACGGACGGGGAGAGCATCGCCTGCAACGGGGCCTGCCTCACGGTCAGACGGCACGGCGCGGGATGGTTCGCGGTCGCGGCCGTCGTCACCTCGCTGGAGCGGACGACCATCGGGCAGTGGACCGTCGGGACCCGGCTCAATCTCGAGCGCGCGCTCGCCGTCGGGGACCGCCTCGGGGGCCACATCGTGCAGGGGCATGTCGATGGGGTCGGCGAGGTGCGACAGGTGGTCAAGCGCGGGGATGCCTGGCTGATCGATGTCGCGGTCCCGCCCGCGATCGACGAATTGCTCGTCCCCCTCGGCAGCATCGCGGTCGACGGGGTGAGCCTCACGGTCAACGCACTCCCGGCCCCCGGGATCCTACAGCTCTCCATCATCGACCACACCTGGCGGCACACGACCTTTGACACCCTCGCGGTGGGGGATCGCGTGCAGCTGGAGGGCGACCTCCTCGCCAAACATCTCAAGCGCCTCGCGGCGCCCCTACTCACGCATTGACCATGTTCGGGACGATCGAGCAGGCCCTCGAGGACCTGCGCCACGGCAAATTCATCGTCGTCGCCGACGACGAGGATCGCGAGAACGAGGGGGACCTCATCGGGGCGGCGGAGTGCATCACGCCGCAGATGGTGAACTTCCTCATGGAGGCGAAGGGGATGATCTGTGTCGCGCTCTCTCCAGAGCGCGTCAATGAGCTCGATCTCCCGCCGATGGGCTCGGAGAACACCGACGCCCTCCGCACCGCCTACACCGTGACGGTCGATGCGGCGCCGTCGCACGGCGTGACGACCGGGATCAGCGCCTCCGATCAGGCGACGACGATCCGTCTCCTCGCCGCGGCCTCCACCAAGCCGAGCGATCTGCGCCGCCCCGGGCATGTGCATCCGCTCCGCGCCCGCGAGGGCGGGGTGCTGCAGCGCGTCGGGCACACCGAAGCGGCGGTCGATCTGATGCGCCTCGCGGGGCTCCGTCCTGCGGGGGTGATCTGCGAGATCCTCACCGGGGAGGGCGCCTCGGCGCGTCGCCCTGACCTCGAGCGTTTCGCGCAGACCCACGGGCTCACCTTCATCACCGTCGCACAGCTCGTCGCGTACCGGCTGCGCCATGAGCGGCTCGTCCATCGCGAGGCCGATGTGCGCCTCCCGACCGAGTTCGGGACCTTCCGTCTCGTCGGCTACCGCAACGATGTCGACGCGCGTGAACACGTGGCGCTGGTCTATGGGGACGTCTCCGGTGCGAAGGATGTGCTCGTCCGCATGCACTCCAAGTGCCTCACCGGTGACACCTTCCACTCGATGCGCTGCGACTGTCACTGGCAGCTGCACGAGGCGATGCGGCTTGTCGTCGGGGCCGGTGCGGGTGTGATCGTCTATCTCGATCAGGAAGGGCGGGGGATCGGGCTCCTCAACAAGCTCAAGGCGTACGCGTTGCAGGACGCCGGCGCCGATACGGTCGAGGCGAACGAGAAGCTCGGCTTCGCCCCCGATCTCCGGAACTACGGGATCGGCGCGCAGATCCTCTTGGATCTCGGCGTCACCTCCATCCGACCGATCACCAACAACCCGCGCAAGCTCGTCGGGCTCGAGGGCTACGGCATCTCACTCGGTGAGCGCGTGCCGATCATCTCGCCGGCCACGGCGGAGAACGCCGAGTATCTCGAAACCAAGCGCACCAAGCTCGGCCACCTGAGGGCGATCTGATGGCGGAGTTCATCGGGATGCCGGACGGTGCCGGTAAGCGCCTCGTGATCGTCGCGGCGCGCTTCAACGAATCGATCACCGACAAGCTCGTCGATGGCGCGCTCGAGGCCTGCCTCAAGCACGGGATGCGGCTCGAGGATGTGGACGTGGTGCGCGTCCCCGGGGCCTGGGAGCTCCCGCCGGCGGTCGCGCGCGCGCTGCAGACCGAGCGCTACGATGCCTGCGTCGCGCTCGGTGCCGTCGTACGAGGGGACACGCCGCACTTCGATTTCGTCGCGGGGGAGGCCTCGCGCGGGCTCGCGCTCTTGCAGGGCGAGTTCGGGGTCCCGATCGGGTTCGGGCTCCTCACCTGCGACACGATGGAGCAGGCCGAGGCGCGGGCCGGTGGCGCGCATGGTAACAAAGGCTGGGACGCCACTCTGGCGGTGCTCGAGATGGCCGATCTCTTCGGGCGACTCGATCTCACCGACACGGAGGATGGCGATGCCGGCGCGGCTTGAGACGCGGGGGCGCACCCGCGCCCTGCAGGCGGTCTATGCGTGGGATGTGCGCGGTGGGGACGCCGACCTCTCCCGCGTGGCGATGAACGTCTGGGACGATCTCGCGATCGCGCCGGACGAGCGCGCCTTCGCCGAGGCGTTGGTGATGCGGATCATCGCTGAGCGGGCGGAGATCGATTCCGAGCTCGGTGAGGTGACGACGAACTGGCGGTTGGAGCGGCTCGGGCACATCGAGCGCTCCGTGCTGCGCGTCGCGGCGGCGGAGCTCCTGCAGGGCGGCACGCCACCGCGCGTCGTGATCCAGGAGGCGGTGCGGCTCGCCGAGCGCTACGGCACCGAGCCCGCAGCGCGCTTCGTGAACGGCGTGCTCGACGCGCTTGCTCGACGGATCGGCCGTCTCGCGTGAGACTGCTCGCCGTCAACTGGCAGGATCTGGAGAATCCGCTTGGCGGTGGGGCGGAGATCCACCTGCAGGAGATCCTCGAGCGGTTGGCGGGCTGGGGACATGAGGTCGTCCTCCTCTGCGGCGGCTGGCCGGGGTGCCCGCCACGCGCGACCCGGAATGGCGTCGAGATCCATCGCGTGGGGACGCGGCAGAGCTTCCCCTTCCATGCGCGGCGGTATTGGGAGCAGCACCTCAAGGGGCGTGGGTTCGACCTCCTCTACGAAGACATCAACAAGATCCCGCTCTATACCACGCGCTGGAGGGCGCGGCGCGTCGTCGCCGTGATCCCGCACCTCTTCGGGGGCGCGGCCTTTCAGGAGTTGAACCCGGTGCTCGCGACCGCGGTCTGGCTGAGCGAGCGCCCCCTCGCCGCGATGTATCGGGGTGTGCCGTTCCAGGCGATCAGCGAGAGCACGGCCGACGATCTCGTCGATCGTGGGATCCCACGCGACCGCGTGGTGGTCATCCCACCGGGGGTCTCGAGCGACTACTACACGCCCGATGCGACGCAGCGAGCCGCGGTCCCGACCTTCGCCTACCTCGGTCGCCTCAAGAAGTACAAAGGGGTCGATCAGGTCATCCGCGCCTTCGCGCGCGTGGCCGCGCCGGGGGCGGTGCTCGAGATCGCTGGGGCGGGGGATTATCGTCCCGCGCTCGAGCGGCTCATCGCCTCGCTTGACCTCGCCGACCGCGTGCGTTTCCTTGGCTTCATCACCGAGGAGGAGAAGCTCGCCTTGCTCCGTCGCGCCTGGGCCGTGGCCCTCGCCTCACCCAAGGAGGGGTGGGGCCTCACCAACGTCGAGGCCGAGGCCTGCGGCACGCCGGTGGTCGCGTCGAACTCCCCGGGGATCCGCGAGTCGGTACGGCATGGCGAGACCGGGTTCCTCGTCCCGCATGGCGATGTCGCCGCGATGGCTGATGCCATGAACCGCCTCGCGGCCGATCCCGCGCTCGTCGCCTCGATGGGGGCGAGCGCCCGGCGCTTCGCTGCTTCCTTCACCTGGGACCGCTGCGCGCGCGAGACCGAGGCGCATCTGCAGCAGGTCATCGACACCACCCCCGCGAGGACTCCGCGATGACCCTCACCGTCGGCGCGCTCCTCGAGCAGACGCGCGACCTCCTCGAACTCGAGCAGCTCGGCAGTGCCGAGGGGTTGGCGCGCGAGATCCCATCCTCCGATGCGTCAGGGCCCGGGATGGTCCTCGCCGGCTTCACCGAGCGCTTCGTTCACCAGCGCATCCAGGTACTCGGCGAGACCGAGGTGACCTACCTCCGGTCGCTCGCGCCCGCCGAGCGGACGCGCATCCTCACGCTCCTATTTGGCTATCCCATCCCATGCGTGATGGTGACGAAGGGGTTGGCGCTACCTGAGGGCGTGGAGGCGGCGGCGACCGCTGCTGGGGTGACGATCCTCCGATCTCGGCTCAAGACCCTCGAGTTCTATCGTCGCATCACCCCGTTCCTCGAGCAGGCCTTCGCGCCGACCACCTCGCTGCATGGGTCGCTCGCGGACGTCTACGGCGTTGGGCTCCTCTTCACCGGCGCGAGTGGGATCGGGAAGTCGGAGTGTGTGCTTGACCTCGTGGAGCGAGGGCATCGCCTCGTCGCCGATGATCTCGTGATGGTCCGGCGCAAAGGGGCGGACATCCTCCTCGGTACCGGGCATCCGCTCCAGCGGCACTTCATGGAGATCCGCGGCGTCGGCCTCATCGATGTGCGCTCGATCTTCGGGATCCGCGCGGTCCGTCAACAGAAGCGCATCGAGGTCGTCGTCGTGTTGCAGGCCTGGCACGAGGGGATGGTCGCCGAACGCACCGGCTTGGATATGGAGAGCACGGAGATCCTGGGGGTCTCGGTCCCCAAGATCACGGTCCCGCTCAACCCCGGAAAGAATCTCACGGTGATCGCAGAGGTCATCGCGATGAATCACCTCATGCGGTATGCCGGTGAGGATCCCGCGCAAGCCTTCAACGAGCGCCTGAAAGGGCACCTCGTCAGCAAGGCCGAGGTCCAGCGCTACCTGCTCGATGATGATGAGTGAGCGGCGCGCCGCCGTCGTCGCGGGGCATGGGCGCTTCGCCGAGGGGATCATCTCCGCCGTCGCCCAGGTGATGGGGGAGGGCCATGGTCTCGTCGCGGTCACGAACGCGGATCGTACGCCGGAGGGGATCGAGCAGGCGATCCGCGAGGCGCTCGACCGCACGGGGGCGACGGTGCTCTTCACCGATCTCCCCGCGGGGAGTTGCACCTTCGTCGGGGCGCGTCTCGCGCGTTCGGTCCCGGCGCTCCACGTCGTCACCGGCACCTCGCTTCCGATGTTGCTGAGCTTCGTCGCTGGGGGCACGCTCGAGAAGGTCGTCGAGCAGGCACAGGCCGGGATCCGTGTGCTCGGCGAGGGGCGATGACCCTCGAGCTCCTCCGCATCGATGACCGCCTCATCCACGGCCAGGTGGTCGTGGGATGGGGGCAGCCCTGCGAGATCGGCTTCTTTGTGCTCGTGGATGATGCGATCGCCGGGGCGGCGTGGGAACAGGAGCTCTATCGCATGGGGACGCCGCCGGAGATGGCGATCGAGTTCGTCACCGTGGCCCAAGCGGTGCAGGGGCTCGCCCGCTATCAGGCCGATCCGCGCGTCGGGATGCTCCTCACCGGTGACATCGAGACCATGGACCGGCTCACCGCCGCATCGCCCAGTCTGCGCCAGGTCACCATCGGCGGCCTGCATATGAAGCCGGGGCGCGTGCAGCGGATGCGATATGTCTTCCTCTCGCCAGCGGAGGAGGCTCGGTTGCAGGCGATGGCGGCACGTGGGCTCACGGTGGTCGCGCAGGATGTGCCGAGCGCCCCGGTGATGTCGCTGGATGAGGTCCTGCGCGGGGACGGGACGGCATGATGGTCGCCGAGCTGCTTCCGCTCGCGCCATTCATCGTACTGGGCGCGCTGTTGGGGCTCGACGTGGTGGCCTTCCCGCAGGCGATGATCTCGCGGCCGATCGTCGCCGCCACGGCGGCGGGGGCGCTCGCGGGGGATCCCCAGCGTGGGCTCGCCATCGGGGTCGCCCTCGAGTTCTTCGCATTGGAGGCGATGCCCTTCGGGTCGTCGCGCTATCCGGAGTGGGGCTCCGCTGCCGTGATCGGTGGCGTGCTCTTCGGACGGGTCGCGGACGGGACGGCCGGGGCGATGACGGTCGCGGTCCTCATCTCGCTCGTCGCCGCCGGGATCGGCGGGACCTCGATGCATCTGTTGCGGCGGCTCAACGCCGTCGTGGCTCAGAAGCAGCAGGCGCGGATCGCCCGCGGGTCAGGGAGCGCCGTGACCACGGTGCAGTTGACCGGCCTCACCATCGACCTCGTCCGGGCGGGAGCGGTGACCGCGCTCATCCTCGCCATCGCCATCCCGCTCTACGATCGCATCCTCGCGACCTTCGTCCTCACCCCGGTGCTCTCGCGCGCCGTGGTGGTCGGCACCGCCTCCGCGGTCGGGTTGGCGGCGATCTGGAAGGTGACGCAGTCCACCGCGGGCGCGCGCTGGTATCTCCTCTCCGGGCTGCTCATTGGCTTCGGCATCGCCTGGCGGGTCGCATGACGGACCTCTCGCCTCCCCTCCCGGTGCGCACTTGGCTCGCTGTCTTCAGTCGCCTCTTCGCGATGCAGGGGGCGTTCAACTACGAGACGATGATCGGGAACGGGATCGCCTTCGCGATGGAGCCCGCGTTGCGTCGCCTGCCGGGTGGCCCACGTGGATCGGCCTATGCGGCGGCGCTCGGCCGACACAGCGGCTACTTCAACGCGCATCCCTACCTCGCGTCGGTCGCCGTCGGTGCGCTGATGCGCGCGGAGCTCGATGGGGTGCCTGCGGCGCAGATCGACCGGTTCCGTGTCGCGGCGGCGGGCCCACTGGGTTCGGTGGGAGACCGCCTCGTCTGGGCGGGATGGCTTCCCCTCTGCTCGGCGATCGCCCTCTTGGCGTTCGGGCTTGGTGCGGCCCCGTTAACGGTGTTGCTCCTCTTCCTCGGCGCGTACAACGTGTTGCATGTCGGTCTGCGTGTCTGGGGGCTGTGGGTGGGGTGGACGCATGGGCTGCGGGTGGCGCGTGCGCTCGATGCGTGGATCCTGCGCCGTGGGCCGGCGCATATGGGGCGCGCCACCGCCTTCGTCGCGGGGGTGGCGCTCCCGGTCGCGGCCCAGGGGATCATCGGGCCGGGGCGTGCCCTCTTGGGCACCGTGCTCGCCGGTGTCGCCATGAGCGCCGCGATCGTGACGGCAATGCGCGGGAAGGCCGAAGGGTGGCAGGTCGCCATCGTCGTGTTGTTCGGGTTCACCCTCTACGGAGTCGCGCGCTGATGGCCGAACGGACGGTGCAGGTCCAGAACGCGCACGGCATCCATGCGCGACCGGCGGCGGAGATCGTGAAGTGTGCCGCGCGCTTCACCAGTCAGATCACGATCGGTCGTGATGGGCTCGAGGTGAATGCGAAGAGCATCATGGGGGTCATGATGCTCGCCGCTGAATGTGGGGCCGAGATCGTGCTTCGGGCCGATGGGCCGGATGCGCAGGCCGCGATCGACGCGATCGCGGGGCTGATCGCCAGCCGTTTCGGCGAGAGCTGACCCGCGATGGGTACGCCGCTCCACGGGGTCTCCGCCTCGCCAGGGATCGTGATCGGGACCGCGCAGATCCTGCGCTGGGAGGTCCCGGAGGTCCCGGTGCGCGTGATCACCGACGACGAGGTGCCGGCCGAGCTCGCGCGCTTGCATGCGGCCATCGCGGCGGCCGTGGAGCGGCTCCACCAATGCAAGGTGCGTGCGGAGCAGAACGCCGGCCCCGCCGAGGCAGCGATCTTCGACGTCCAGGTCGCGGTGCTCGGCGACGAGGCGCTCACCGGGGGGATCGAAGCGCTCATCGGGCAGAACCTCGGGGCGGAGAAGGCCGTCGAGCTCGTCTTCCTCGAATGGCGCGAGCGCTTCGCGCGCTCCACGAATCCGCTGATGCGCGAGCGCGCGGGCGACCTGGTCGACATCGAGATCCGGCTCCTCTCGATCCTGCTTGGTCTCCCTGATGGCGACCCGGTGGCCGCAGGACCCGATGGGGACACGATCCTCGTCACGCATGATCTCACGCCGAGTCTGACGGTGCAGCTCGATCGATCGTCGATCCGCGGGATCGCGACCGATGCCGGGACGCGCACCTCGCATGTGGCGATCCTCGCGCGCTCGCTCGGGATCCCCGCGGTGGTCGGGTTGATCGATGCGACCTCGCGCGTGCAGACGGGGGACCGCGTGATCCTCGATGCGAGCAATGGTGAGTTGGTCCTGCGACCGACGGCAGCGACCCTGGCGCGGTTCGCGGAGCGGGCACGGCAGGAGGAGGCCGTGCGCTCGGAGCTGGCGGCAATGACCACGGCTGAGGCGGTCACCGCGGATGGGGTGCGCATCACGCTTCGAGCCAACGTTGATCTCCCGGATGAGGTGGAGCGACTCGCGACGACGGGGGCGGAGGGGGTCGGGTTGATGCGCACCGAGTTCCTCGTGGTGGGCCGGACCGCGATGCCCACCGAGGATGAGCAGGTCGCGGCGTATCGCGCGGTGTTGGACGCCTTCCCTGGGCAACCGGTGGTGATCCGCACCTACGACGTAGGAGGGGATAAGCTCCCGGTCGGCGGGTTCCCGCATGAGCCCAATCCCTTCTTGGGCTGGCGCGCGATCCGCATGTGTCTCGATGAACCGGCGCTCTTCTCCGTCCAACTGCGTGCGCTACTGCGCGCGGCGGTCCATGGTGACGTGCGCATCATGCTCCCGCTCATCGTCGGGGTCGATGAGGTGCGGCAGACGCGGTATCTGCTCCGCGAGGCAGCGGCCGAGCTCGCGCGACGTGGGGCCGACCATCGGGCCGATGTCCCGTTGGGGATCATGGTCGAGACCCCGGCGGCCGCGCTCACGGTGGCGAGCTTCGCCAATGAGGTGGACTTCTTCAGCATCGGGACGAACGACCTGGTGCAGTACACCCTGGCGGTCGATCGCGGGAATGCGGCGCTCGTCACGCGCTTCACCCCGTTGCATCCGGCGGTGCTTCGTCTGATCGATGACACGGTCCGCGCCGCCGCCACGGTCGGCCGTGACTGCAGCGTCTGCGGGGAGATGGCCTCGCAGCCCCTGATGGCCTACGCCCTGCTCGGGCTCGGGGTCCGGACTCTCAGTGTCTCGGGCGCCGCCATCCCGGTGGTCAAGCGGTTGATCCGTGGGGTGAGTCTCGGGGCCGCGGGTGCGGCGGCACGCGCGGCCCTCGGGGCGGCCACGGCGCAGGAGGCGGAGCGCCTCCTCAGGCAGGCGCTCATGAACGAGCTCGGGGCGGGGGTAACGGACGGGTTGCTGGGCCTCTCCTAGGGGCCTAACGTTCAGGGGTGCGGGCCGCCGCGTCGCGACGGCCTTTTCATTTTCACCCACTGCCTCTCCCTCCCGTGCTGCATCGCCATCTCTTCACCTCCGAGTCGGTCACCGAAGGGCATCCGGACAAGGTCGCCGACCAGATCTCCGATGCCGTGCTCGACGCGCTCCTCGCGCAGGACCCGCACTCGCGCGTCGCGTGCGAGACGATGGTCACCACCGGCCTCGCGACGATCTTCGGTGAGGTCACCACGGCGGCGTGGGTCGACCTCCGCGCGCTCGTGCGGCAGACGATCGAGGGGATCGGCTACACCGAGGCGGGGATCGGCTTCGATGCGCATTCGTGCGCGGTGCTCAACGCATTGGGCCAGCAGTCGCGCGACATCGGCCAGGGCGTCGACACCGGTGGCGCCGGTGACCAGGGGATGATGTTCGGCTTCGCCTGCGACGAGACGGAGGAGTTGATGCCCCTCCCGATCGTCCTCGCGCATCGCCTCACCGAGGCGCTCGCCGCGCGGCGCAAGGACGGCACGCTCCCGTGGCTCCGGCCGGATGGCAAGTCGCAGGTCTCGGTCGTGTATGAGGATGGGCGCCCGGTCGAGGTCGACACCGTGGTCATCTCCACGCAGCACGCGGACTCCGTGGGGAACCGCGCGATCCATCAGGCGGTCACGCGGGACATCATCGAGGCGGTGATCCCGCGCGAGCTGCGCGCCAAGAAGATGAAGCTGCACATCAACCCGACAGGGCGCTTCGTCGTCGGGGGGCCGCACGGCGACGCCGGCCTCACGGGGCGCAAGATCATCGTCGATACCTACGGGGGCTACGGCCGCCACGGTGGCGGGGCCTTCTCGGGGAAGGATCCCTCCAAGGTCGATCGCTCGGCGGCGTATGCCGCGCGCTGGGTCGCCAAGAACATCGTCGCGGCCAAGCTCGCGTCGAAGTGTGAGGTGCAACTCGCCTACGCGATCGGTGTGGCCAAGCCGGTCTCGGTGATGGTCGACACCTTCGGGACGAGCACGGTCGACGAGCGCGCGATCATGCGTGCGGTCGACACGACCTTCGACCTCACCCCGCGCGGGATCATCGAGGCGCTCCAGCTCAAGAAGCCGATCTACGGGCCGACGGCGGCGTACGGGCACTTCGGGCGGACCCCGGAGAAGACGACCCGCCTCGGCAAAAAGGTCGAGCTCTTCACCTGGGAGAAGACCAACAAGGTCGCGGACCTCCGGCGCGCCGTCCGCGCCGGGTGAGCGCGCCTCTCGTCGAGGCACCCCTCGTCGGCGCGTCCGCGCCGGTCGCACATCGTCGGGCGGGGGGCGCGTGGCCTCTCGCCCGGCTCGCGTGTGGGGTCCTCCTCTGCGCCACGCCGCTGCAGGCCCAGGGTGGGGCGCGTGTCATCGCCGGTCGCGTCCTCCTGCCGGGCAGTGGGGCCGACGGGACGCCGGTCGCCGGGGCCTGGGTGACCCTCCATCGTGTCGGTCCCGACGCGGCCGGGCCGATCGACTCGATGCGCACCGACCGGGTGGGGCGCTACGACTTCCGCTACCGGGCCACCGGGGACACGAGCGCGATCTACTTCGTCTCGACCAGTCGCGGAGGGGTGGCCTACTTCACCCCGCCGGTGCGTGAGCCGGCGGTGCGTGGTGGGATCGCCGAGATCCAGGTGCACGACACCACGAGCGCCCCGCTTCCGATCCGCACCGTGGGCCGCCACCTGATCATCACCGCGCCGGATTCCGCGACCCGTACGACGCGGACGGTGGTCGAGATCCACGAGCTCTCCAACGATTCGACCCGCACCCGTGTGGCGGCGGGTCCCTCGGGCTTCACCTTCGATGCCGCGCTCCCGACCGGCGTCACGGAGGTCACCGCGGGGCCGGGGGATGTCTCGCCGGAGGCGATCCGCGTGGTCGACGGCCGGGTGCGCGTCAACGCCCCGCTCGCTCCGGGGGTCCGGCAGGTGGCGTTCTCCTATGAGGTGCCGGCGGATCGGGACCCGCTCGAATTCGTGATCGAATCGCCGGTCACGTTGCTGGAGGTGCTGGTGGAGTCGCCGTCGGCCGTGGCGAGTGGGGCCCGGCTCGTGGTCGATGCCCCCGTCCAGATCGAAGGACGCCCCTTCCAACGCTTCGAGGCCAAGGAGGTCGCGGCGGCTCAGACGATCACCGTGACCCTCCCGGCGGAGGGCGCGGCAGGGGGGAATCGGGTGATGCTGATCGTCGCGCTCGTCGGCGGGGCGCTCGCCATCGCCCTCCTGCTCGCTCTCCGGCGGTCGCTCACGGCGCCGCGTGCGCGGCGCGGTGGGGAGGACGCGGAGGCGATCGCGCTCGAGATCGCCGCACTGGATGCGAGGTTCGAGCGACAGACCGCCCCCTCGGAGTCCGAGCGCACCGACTACGAACTCGCCCGGCGGCACCTGAAGGATCGGTTGGATGACGTGCTTGCCAACCGGAGCACGAGCCCGTAGGTTCGCAGGACAACTGAAGACGAACGCGGGACACGGAAGCCGGTGTGAATCCGGCGCGGCCCCGCCACTGTGACGGGCGGAAGTGAAGGTTCCCCATGGCAGACCACTGAGCGCAGGCTCGGGAAGGTGTGGGGGACGGCCCGGAGCCAGGAGACGACTCACGTTCGTGCCACAGTCTGACCCTCGGGGGAGGGTCGGTGGCGTCGGCGCGGCGTCGTCCGGTGATGGGCGACGTGGGCGTCCACGTGCATCGAGGCTCCTCCGGTATCCGGTGGAGCCTTTTTGGTCCCAGTCACAGGTCGCGTCCCTTGTACGGCTTCTGCGGTCGCTCGCCGCACTGGCGCTCGTCGTCGGTGGCGTCGGGGCGTGCGCGGAGGCCTCGCAGGCCGAGCGCGACGCCGCCGCCCCGATCGTCGTCGATGACTTCGGCGACCGCGTCGCGGTGCGTCCGGCCGCGCAGCGGATCATCTCGCTCAACCCTGTCACCACCGAGCTCCTCTTTGCGATGGGGGCCGGGTCGCGGCTCGTCGGGCGGAGTCAGTGGGATGGGTGGCCCTTGGCCGCGCTCGAGATCCCCGACGTCGGGGATGCGATGCAGCCCAATGTCGAGGCGATCCTCGCGCGGCGCCCTGACCTGGTGGTGCTCTATGCGAGTCCGTCGAATCGCGCGGCGGCGACGCGGCTGCACGAGGCTGGGGTCCGCACGCTCGCCGTGCGCACCGACGCCGTGAGCGATCTCCGGCGCATCGCCACCGCCCTCGGCGCCGTGCTCGATGATTCGCTCGCGGCCAAGACCGCGGTCGACTCCACGCTCCGCATCGTGGATTCGGTGCGCGCCCTCTCCGGCGCGACCGATCGCCGCCCCGCCGTGGCCTGGATCGTCTGGGATGATCCCCTCATCGTCATCGGTGGGGGGAGCTATCGCTCCGAGCTCCTCTTCGCGGCGGGGGCGGTGAACGCCTTCGGTGACCTTGCCGCCCCCTCGCCCCAGCTCTCGATCGAGGAGCTCGTCCGCCGCGACCCCGACGCGTTGATCGTGGGGACGCGGATGGCGGAGCGCTTCGCGACGGACGCACGGTGGCGCCAGCTCCGCGCGGTCCGTGATCGGCGCCTCATCTTCCCCGACACCGGGATCGTCGGCCGCCCCGGCGTGCGGATGGGGGAGGCGGCGCGCCATCTACGGGAACTCCTGGTTCCCTTCGCGCCCTTGGCGCCCTGATGTCAGCCCCTCGGTGGATCGCCCTCCTCGCCGCGATCGTCGCGGTGGTGACCCTCGCCCTCGGGTTCGGCGCGGTGGCGCTCTCCCCAGCGGAGGTCTGGCAGGCGGTCCTCGGCGGCGGGGACCCGACCGCGGAGACGATCGTGCGGACCATCCGGCTCCCGCGGATCCTCCTCGGGCTCGTAGTCGGTGTAGGGCTCGCGGGGAGCGGCACCGCACTCCAAGCCGCGCTACGGAATCCCCTCGCCGAGCCCTATCTCCTCGGCGTCTCCGGTGGCGCCGCGCTCGGTGCGGTCTGCGTTGTCGCGATCGGCGGGGCGGGCGTGGTCGTCCCGATTGCCGCTTTCGTCGGCGCCCTGCTCGCGGTGCAGTGCGTCCTCATGGTCGCGCGTGCCGCGGGGGGACGCACCGACCCGCGGATCCTGCTGATGTCGGGGGTCGTCGTCGGGGCCTTCTGCACCGCGGCGATCATGGTCGCCCTTGTCCGCACGCCGGAGGGGGCGGTGCGCGGCGCCCTCTGGTGGATGATGGGCTCCCTCGCGGATGCACGGTGGCCCGTGGTACTGACGACCGCGGCGAGCGTCGGCGGGGGACTCGCCGCTCTGCTCTGGCGGGGCCGTGATCTCGATGTCCTCGCGCTCGGCGAGGAGCCGGCGGCGGCGCTGGGGCTCGATCTCGATCGCACGACGCGCTTCGTCTTCATCACCGCCTCGTTCCTGGCGGCGGCGACCGTCGCGGCGGTCGGCCTCGTGGGCTTCGTCGGGCTCATGGTGCCCGCGATCGCCCGGGCACTCGGCGCTCGCCAGACCCGCGGGACGATCGCGGTGGCGGCGGTGGCGGGCGGGGTCCTCGTGGTCCTGGCCGATCTCGTCGCGCGGACGGTGATGCGCCCCGCCGAGCTCCCGTTGGGCGCGGTCACGGCGCTGATCGGCGTCCCCTTCTTCCTCTGGCGTCTCCGCCAGACGGTGGCGCGATGATCCGCGTCGATTCGCTCGTGGTGCGCTATCCCGGGATGCGCGCGGCCGCGCTCGATGGGGTCTCGTTCGAGGCGTTGCCCGGGCGGATCACCGCGGTGGTGGGCCCCAATGGCTCGGGGAAGAGCACCTTCGTGCGCACCCTCGTGCGACGGGTCGCGCCGACGAGTGGTCGGATCCTCGTCGATGGGATCGCCATCGATCGATTGAGTCCGCGTGAGGTGGCCCAGATCGTGAGTGTCGTCCCGCAGCGGGAGGAACCGGTCTTCCCGATGCAGGTCCGCGACCTCGTCGCGTTAGGTCGCTACCCGCATGGCGGCGCATTCACCGCCCCGACGGCCCAGGATCGTGCAGCGGTGGCGCAGGCCATCGTCCGCGCCGACATCGCGGCTTTAGTCGAGCGCAGCACCGACACCCTGTCGGGCGGCGAGTGGCAGCGGGTGCGCATCGCGCGGGCCCTCGCGCAGGGGGGGCGCGCCATCGTCCTCGATGAGCCGACCACCTATCTCGATATCGCGCACGAGATGGCGGTCTTCGAGCTTTGCGACGCTCTCGCCCGTCAGGGGCTCTGCGTCGTCCTCGTCAGCCATCAGTTGAACCTGGTCGCGCGCTTCGCCGACCAGATCGTGTTGTTGCATCAGGGGCGTGTCGCTGCGGAGGGATCACCCAATGAGGTGATGCGCGGCGATGTGCTCGAACGCGTCTATGAGTGGCCCCTCATCGTCTCCCGCGATCCCGCGGTCGGGGCCCCGGTCCTTCTCCCCCTTCGTCACCGAGGTACGAGGTAATCCATGGCGGTCTTTCGTCGATTCGCGGTCATCAGCGGCGGGGTGCTCCCGCAGCTCCTCCTCGCCCAGTCCGGTCGGGCGCCCGTCGTCCTCCCACCCGAGGTCGTGACGGCGACACGCGTGCCAGGGATGCGTGTCAGTCCGACCACGACGTCGACCACGCTCGACGCCGCGGCGCTGCGTGCCGAGGGGATCACCCACCTCGCCGACGCGCTGCGGCGCGTCCCGGGCCTCGCCCTCGCGCGGGCCTCGTCGGTGGGGTCGCAGGTGGCACTCTTCATGCGGGGTGGGCAGTCCAACTACGTCCGCGTCCTCATCGATGGCGTCCCGCTCAACGAGCCGGGTGGCGTCCTCGATCTCGGGCGGATCACCCTCGACGACATCGAGCGGATCGAGGTGGTGCGTGGGCCCGCCAGCGTCCTCTATGGCTCGGAGGCGGTCTCCGGCGTCATCCAGCTCTTCACGCGGCGTGGCGGCGCGGCCACCAAGACGCGCGCGGAGATCGGGGGAGGGAACATCGGGACCCAACGGCTCTCCCTCGGTGGTGAGGGCACGATCGCCGGCCTGCGCGCCACGCTGCAGGGCGACCATCATGGGAGCACGGGGATCCTCCCCTTCAACAATGCGTATCGCAACACCGGTGTGGTCTCGGGGCTCACCTACGTCGGGGCGCGGAGCGATCTCCGCCTCACGGGGCGCTACAACAGCTCGGTCTATCAGTATCCCACCGGGTCCTCCGGCGCGATCGAGGATCGCAACGCGGAGCGGGTGGAACACCGGTTGCTCGTCGGTCTCGAGGGGGGACGTCGCTGGAGCGATCGCTTCGAGACGCGGCTCCAGCTCTCGAGCGCGGAGGGACATCCTCGCACCAACGATGGCCCGGACGATGCCGCCGATACGCTGGGCTTCTTCGGCTACTTCACGCGAGGGACGGTGACGCGCCGGCTCGCCGACCTCCGCGCGATCTATCGCCTGCGTCCCACCCACACCCTCACCATCGGGGGGGAGTTCGCTCGGGAGACCGAACGAAGCCAGTCGATCAGTCTGAGCGAGTACGGCGAGTATCCCGGGGCGTTCCGCGCCGCGCGCGAGAATCGGGCGCTCTTCGCGCAGGGACTCGGCGAACGCGGGCGGTTCGCCTACAGCCTCGGCGTCCGAGGCGACGAGAACAGCGCCTTCGGGACCTTCCGTACCGTGCGCGCGGGGACGTCGTGGCGGCTGACCGACGGGGTGCGGCTCCGCGCCTCCGCGGGGTCGGCGTTCAAGGCGCCGAGTTTCTTCGAGAACTTCGCTGAGGGAGTCACGGCGGGGAATCCGGCGCTGCGGCCGGAGCGGACCACGTCGGGGGAGATCGGGATCGAGTGGGCCGGGGCCACCGGCCTCTTCGCCCGGGCGACGGGCTTCACGCAGCGATTCCGTGATCTGATCCAGTACACCGGCCGTCCTCCGCAGGAGGGAGCGCCCAACTACTACAACATCGCCGCGGCGAACGCGGGTGGGGTCGAGCTCGAAGGGGCGCTCCCCGAGATCGCGCGTACGCGGGTGGCGGTGGCCTACACGTGGACCGATACCAAGGTCACCGATGCCGGGTTCGACGTGGGGACGGGGGCGAACTTCGTGGCCGGGCAGCCGCTCATCCGCCGGCCGGAGCATCTCGCAGCAGTGACCCTGACGCACCGGGTGGGGGCTCGAGGCTCGCTCGCCGCGGTGGTCACGCACACCGGGACGCGCGCGGATCGCGATTTCTCGGGGTGGCCCGCGGCCGCCGTGGCGCTCCCGGCCTTCACCACGCTCGACCTGAGCGCCGACCTCCCGCTCCCCATGTTCGCGGGCTCGGACCCCCGCCTCACCGTCCGTGTCGACAACGCCACCGATGTGCGGTACACGCAGATCCAGGGGTTCGCCTCGCCCGGTCGGACTTGGTATCTGGGGCTTAAGTTGGAGCGGTGATCCGCACCGACGCCCTCGTCCTCCACGCCTTCGATTATCGCGAGACCTCCCGCATCGTCCGCTTGGCGACGCGGGAGGCGGGGGTGGTGAGTGTGATCGCGCGTGGGGCCAAGCGGACCGGGGGGAAGTTCGGGCAGGGGATCGATCTCTACACGAGCGGGGCGGCGCAGATCGTGCTGCATCCCACGCGCGATCTCCACACCTTGGCCGCCTTCGATGCCACCCGGGCTCGGCCGGGCCTCGCGGCCTCGATGCCGCGATTCGGGGCCGCAGCGGCGTTGAGTGAGCTCGGGATGCGCTGCGCGCCGGAGGACGGTGGCGGGGCGATCCACGACGTGCTCGTCGCGGGCCTCGACGCGATCAGTGTGGCGGAGCCGGAGGCGGTGGTCCCCTGCGCCGTGGCCGCGACCTGGCGGCTCGCCGAGGCGTTGGGATTCACGCCCAGCCTGGCGCAGTGCGCCGCCTGTGACGCACCGCTCGGGGCCGCGCGCGAGGTGCGGTTCTCCCCCCGCGCCGGCGGGGCGCTCTGTCTCCCCTGTGCGGCGCTGGCCCCGGGGTCGCGCACGCTGCCAGCGGAGGCGCGGGCGACCCTCGTCGCGTGGGCGTCGGGCGCCGTGGTGATCCCGACCGACCCGAAGGTCGTGCGCGCCCATCAGCGGCTCGTGCGCGAATTCCTCGAGGAGCATCTCGCCGATGGGAAGCCACTGCGGGCCTGGCGGGACTGGGAGGCCGGCGGGGGCGCCGCCGACGCGCGATGATCATCGGGACCGCGGGGCACATCGATCACGGGAAGACGGCGCTCGTGCGCGCCCTCACCGGGGTCGAGACCGACCGGTTGCCGGAGGAGCGACGGCGTGGGATCACGATCGCCTTGGGGTTCGCGCCGTTGGTCCTCGACGGGATCGGCACCGTCGGCATGGTGGATGTGCCAGGACATGAGGGGTTCGTCCGGACGATGCTCGCGGGTGCGAGTGGGATCGACCTCGCCCTCCTCGTCGTCGATGCCACGGAGGGGGTCCGCCCGCAGACACGCGAGCATCTCGCGATCCTCTCGCTCCTGGGCATCCGTGGGGGGGTGGTCGCGCTCACCAAGGCGGATCTCGTGGACACCGAGCTGCGGGGCCTCGCGGTCGAGGAGGTCCAGGGCGTGCTCGCGGGGTCGACGCTCCACGGCGCGCCCGTCCTGCCCGTCTCCGCGGTGACGGGGGAGGGGATCGAGGCGCTCCGCACCGCGCTCACCGTCGTCTGTGCACAGGTCCCGGCGCGCGGCGAGGGGGAGCCCTGGCGGTTGCCGATCGACCGCGTCTTCTCTGTGGCGGGAGCGGGGACCGTGGTGACCGGCACGGGGTGGAGCGGAGGGCTCCGACGTGAGGCCGCCGTCCGGATCCTCCCAGGTGAACAGGTGGCACGCGTGCGCGGACTCGAGTCGCACGGGAGCAAGGTCGATGCGATCCGGGCGGGCCATCGCGTCGCCGTCGCCCTCGCGGGGATCGATCGTGAGGCGATCCCGGTGGGGGCGACCCTCGTCCGCGCCGACGAGCCGTGGGAGACCACGCAGGTCCTCCGTGCCGATCTCACCCTCCTTCCCGACGCACACCGGCTCGGCCCGCGCACGCGGGTGCGGTTCCATCTCGGGACGCAGGAGTGTGGGGCACGGGTGATCGCCGTGGGTGGGGAGCTGCTCCCCGGGACCGCGCGCGCCGTGCGGCTCGTGCTCGATACCCCCATCCTCGCCCGGGGTGGCGATCGCGTCGTCCTGCGAGGGGGGTCCCCCGTCGGGACCATCGGTGGCGGCGTGGTGACCGATGCGGTGCCGCGCTCCCGACGTGCCCGCCCCTGGCCGGCGCCGGAGGCGAGCCTCACCCTGCGGCTCGAGTGGATGCTTGACGAGGCGGGGGCCGCCGGACTCGCTCTCGCGGAGGTCCCCCAGCGGCTCGGGGTGCGATCATCGCAGGTGGACCGACTCGTGAAGGATCTCGCGAAGGTCACGCGGATCGGCGAGCGACTCATTCGCCACGAGACCGTGGAGCAGCTCAGGCACCGGCTCCTCGCGCGGCTCGAGCGTGCCCATGCGGAGCAGCCGCTCGCCCCCGGGCTCGATCGGCAGGAGGCGCGACAGTACCTGAGCGGCCAGGTCACGATCGCGGACGAGGTGATTCGTCGCGCGGAGCGTGCACAGCTGATCGTCATCGAAGGCGCGACGCTGCGGCTCCCGGGGTATAGCGCCGGTGCCGGTGCGGGGGCACGATCCGCGAAGGACGAGGTCCTTGAGCGTCTCCGGAGCGCGGGGATCGAACCGCCCACGTTGACCGAGCTCAAGGCCATGTGGGGGAACGAGGTCGTCGCGCTCCTGAAGCTGCTGCAGAAGGAGGGGGCGGTGGTGCAGGTGGGGCTCGAGTGGTGGTTCGCCCACGAAGCGGTGGAGACCCTCCTCGCGCGGCTCGCGGCCCATGTGCGCCCCGAGGTGACCTACGCCCCCTCGGAACTCCGCGAGGTCCTCGGGATCACGCGCAAATGGCTGATCCCATTCTTGGAATGGTGCGACGCACGCGGGATCTCGCGTCGGTCTGAGGCCGGGCGGAGATTTCCGGGAGCAGCGGAAGGCTGGAAGCTGAAGGCTGGAAGCTGAAAGCTGAAAGTCCTCAGCTTTCTGCCTTCAGCCTTGAGTCTTCATCCTCCCTTCGTTCCGCCGTTTCGTCGGGTCGCCCTGCCACCCACTCCCATGCTCCGCCGTTTCGGCAGAGATGGCGTGGCCTGCGATATGCGCCGCCGTGGGGTAGACACCAGAGTCCGCTCGCACCGTGCACCCCCCCATGTGCACGCGCGAGCCCTCTCGACCTTCACGCCTGACCCGACGCCCATATGCTCTCCCCTGATCGTCTGACCATGAAGTCCCAGGAGGCGCTCGCCGACGCCGCGACCCGCGCGCGTCAGGCCGGGAACCCGCAGGTGCACGACACCCACCTCCTCGCCGCCCTGCTCGCGCAGGACGAGGGGATCGTCGTCCCCATCCTCCAGAAGCTCGGCGTAGCGATCCCCACGCTGCAGGACGCGCTCGAGCGCGAGCTCGCCCGCTATCCCAAGCAGTCGGACGCGCAGCCCACCGCCTCGCGTGAACTCTCGGCCGTCCTCGACGCCGCAGAGCGCGAGGCCAAGCCGCTGGGCGACGCGTATGTCTCCACCGAGCATCTGTTGATCGCCCTCGCTGATACCAAGGGGGCGGAGTCGGCCGCGTTGCTCAAGGCCCAGCGCGCCACCCCGGCCGCGCTCCGGGAGGCCCTCACCGCCGTGCGCGGGGCCCATCGTGTCACCGATCAATCGCCGGAGACGCAGTATCAGGCGCTCGAGAAGTACACCCGCGACCTCACCGCCGATGCGCGGAAGGGGAAGCTCGACCCGGTCATCGGTCGCGACGAGGAGATCCGGCGCGTCATCCAGGTGCTCTCGCGCCGCACCAAGAACAATCCCGTCCTCATCGGTGAGCCCGGCGTCGGCAAGACCGCGATCGCCGAGGGACTCGCGCAGCGCATCGTGAACGGTGACGTCCCTGAGTCGCTGCGGGACAAGCAGCTCGTCGCGCTTGATTTGGGCGCGCTGATCGCCGGGGCCAAGTTCCGCGGCGAGTTCGAGGAGCGCCTCAAGGCGGTCCTCAAGGAGATCACCGCGAGCGAGGGGCGCTTCGTGGTCTTCATCGATGAGCTCCACACCCTGGTCGGGGCAGGGAAGGCCGAAGGGTCGATGGACGCCGGCAACATGCTCAAGCCGATGCTCGCGCGGGGGGAGCTGCGCGTGGTCGGGGCGACGACGCTGGACGAATACCGGCAGCACGTGGAGAAGGATCCTGCGCTCGAGCGGCGCTTCCAACCCGTCTTCGTCGGTGAACCGACGGTCGAGAACACCATCGCGATCCTGCGCGGCCTCAAGGAGCGCTATGAGTCGCACCATGGCGTCCGCATCACCGATGGCGCCGTGGTCGCTGCGGCCATCCTCTCCAATCGCTACATCGGGGATCGCTTCTTGCCCGACAAGGCGATCGACCTCATGGACGAGGCGGCCTCGCGGCTCCGCATCGAGATCGACTCCCTCCCGCAGGAGATCGACGAGGTCGAGCGCCGTGTGGTGCAGCTCGAGATCGAGCGGCAGGCCCTCGCCAAGGAGAAGGACGCTGCCACCGTCGAGCGGCGGACGGCGCTCGAGCAGGAGTTGGCCCAACTCCAGGAGCGCTCCGGCGCGATGAAGGCGCAGTGGCAGCTCGAGAAGGACGCCCTCGGCGAGGTGGGCCGTGTGAAGCAGCGGATCGACGAGGCCCGCACCGAGGCCGAGCGCGCCACCCGCGCCGGTGACCTCGGCACGGCCGCCGAGATCCAGTACGGGCGCGTCCCGCAGCTGGAGGCCGAGCTCAAGCAGATCGAGGACCGGCTCCATGCGCAGAAGGCCAACGGCACGCAGTTCCTCAAGGAGGAGGTCGGGGCCGACGACATCGCGGAGATCGTCGCGCGGTGGACGGGGATCCCCGTCACGCGGATGCTCGAGTCCGAGCGGGAGCGACTCGCCGCCCTCGATCAGGAGCTCGCCAAGAGCGTCGTCGGGCAGGCCGAGGCGGTGCAGGCGGTGGCGAATGCGGTGCGGCGCTCGCGCGCCGGGCTGCAGGACCCCAACCGTCCGGTCGGCTCGTTCATCTTCCTCGGTCCCACCGGCGTCGGGAAGACGGAGACCGCACGCGCGCTCGCCGAGTTCCTCTTCGACGATGAGCAGGCGATGGTGCGCCTCGACATGTCGGAGTACATGGAGAAGCATGCCGTGGCCCGATTGATCGGTGCGCCTCCGGGGTACGTGGGCTTCGAGGAGGGCGGGCAGCTCACCGAGGCGATCCGGCGTCGGCCCTACAGCGTGATCCTCTTCGACGAGATCGAGAAGGCCCATCCGGACGTGTTCAACATCCTGCTGCAGATTCTCGATGACGGTCGGCTCACCGACTCGCAGGGGCGCACCGTCGACTTCCGCAACACCGTCATCATCATGACCTCGAACATCGGCTCCCAGTGGATCCTGGAGACGGGGACGAGCGACTGGGCGTTGGTCGAGACGCAGGTGACGGGGGCGCTGCGGCAGCACTTCCGGCCCGAGTTCCTCAATCGCGTCGATGACATCGTCATCTTCCGGCCCCTCGGCGAGGCGCAGATCGCGACGATCGTCGACCTCCAGCTGGTCCGGATGGCAAAGCTCTTGGCCGAGAAGAAGATCACCCTCACCGTGACCGATGAGGCCAAGCAGCTCCTCGCCACCGAGGGGTACGACCCCGCCTTCGGGGCACGGCCGCTGAAGCGGACCATCCAGCGATTGGTGCAGAACCCATTGGCGATGGCGCTGCTCGAGGGCAAGTTCAAGGACGGCGACGCCATCGTGGCACGCGCCGCCGGTGGCCACCTCGTCTTCGAGCTCGCATGATCCGTCGCGGTCCACATTCGGTGGTCACGGCGGCGCTGGGGATCCTGGGGATCCTCAGCGCCGTCGGGTGTGGGGCGGGGACCAAGGCCGACGCGCCGACGGCACCGCCTACCACCACCACGCCGACCACGCCCGCGGTGCCGCTCCCCATCGCGGACTGGGTCGAGGGCATCGATGGGCAGATCCCGTTGGTCATCATCGCGCCGCACGGGGGGGACCTGACCCCCACGTCGCTCCCGGACCGCGTCTGCTCGGGGTGCGTCACCGGCAACGACCTGAACACCCAGGTGCTCGCGCGGGCGATCAGCGACGCCTTCTCCGGGCGCATCGGGAAGCGACCCTTCCTGGTGATCAACCGATTGCATCGTCGGAAGTTCGATGCGAACCGCGACCTACAGGAGGCGACCGCGGGCTACGCGCCTCTCGCCCCGATGTGGTCGCAGTTCCACGCCGCGATCGACTCGGCCAAGGCGCGGGCCCAGCGCCTGCATCCGCGCGGGCTGGTGATCGACCTCCACGGGCATGGGCACGTCATCCAGCGCCTGGAACTCGGCTATCTCCTGTCGGCGAGCGAGCTTCGCCTCTCGGATGCGGCGGTGACGCCGCTCCTGGCCACGAGTTCCGTCGCGCAGCTGAGCCGGGTCGCGCTCTCGCGGGATTCCGGTGCGGTCCTGCTGCGCGGGCCGCGCAGCCTCGGCAGTCGATTCAGCGCGCTCGGGATCCCCGCGGTTCCATCCGACGCGGACCCAGCGCCACTCGCCGGACATGACTATTTCAATGGCGGGTTCAATACGGTGCGGCATGGGTCGCTTGTCGCGAGCCCGTTCGATGCGATCCAGATCGAGAGTCATTACACCGGCCTCCGCGATACCGAGGCGAACCGGGCAGGGTTCGCCGAGGTCTTCGTGACCGCGCTGCTCGCGTATCTCCGTGATCACTACGGGTGGGTGCCCGCATGACGGCCCCTGTCGTCTTCGCCAATCGGGCGGAGGAGGACGCCTGGTGGATGGGGCAGGCGCTCGCGGAGGCCGAGCGGGCGGCCGCCGCTGGTGAGGTGCCGGTGGGGGCGGTCGTCGTGCAGAGCGGGACGATCGTGGCGCGCGGATCCAACGCGATGATGAGCGGTCACGATGCCACGCAACATGCGGAGCTCCGCGTGCTCCGCGCGGCGGCCTATGCCCTCCGTGAGCCCCGTCTGCCTGGTGCCACCCTCTACGTCACCCTCGAGCCCTGCGCGATGTGTGCGGGGGCGATCGTCCTCGCGCGCGTAGGTCGCGTGGTCTTCGGCGCGTGGGATGACAAGGCGGGGATGGCGGGGTCGGTCAGCGACCTGCTGCGGCATCCCAAGCTCAACCACCGCCCCGAGGTGCAGGGCGGGGTGCGCGCCGACGAGTGCGGTGCGCTGCTGCAACGCTTCTTCGCTGAGCGGCGGGGGCGCGAGCTCGCGACCTAGGCACTGATCAGGCCGCGAGGTCAGGCCGCGAGGTCAGGCCCGGCAGTTCGCCTGCGCTACCCGGGTGCGCACATCGGCCGCGCTCGTCGTCCGCCGCACCGCATCGGGGGTGCTGAAGATCATCAGGTAGGCCCCATCCGCCATCTCCTCACGGCGGACCCGCAGGTAGCCCATCGCCTGCAGTTCGCAGACGAGCAGGCGGGGCGGGGTCCCATGCCGGTCGGTCGGTGCATCGATATCCAGGATCGCGAGACGACCCCCCGCACGAAACGCCGGGGCGAGGCGGTGCAATAACTCGAAGGGGGCGCTGATCTCATGGTACATATGGATCATCAGCGCGACGTCGATGCTTCCCGGTGGGAGCTTCGGGTCGCCCGCCGTCCCCTCGATCACCTGCACGTTCTTCCACCCCTCCTCGGTCTGACGATTCCGGAGCAGCCGGAGGTAGCGGGGCTCGATATCCTCGCCGTACACCATCCCGGTCGGCCCGACACGCGCCGCCAGCGCCGCCACGTAGTACCCATCGCCGGCCCCGATATCTGCCACGCGGGCGCCCGGGCCGATCTGCAGCACGCGGAGCACGCGATCGGCTTCGCCGTAGCCATCGCGCTCCTCTTCGGCGATCCATCGGGGGGCCACGATCCGAGACACCGGACGGTTGGGGAGGGGGAAGGAGTCGGC
>CAXRBM010000084.1:0-4391 GCA_964228675.1 Gemmatimonadaceae bacterium | reverse complement strand
ATCCCCACCGTCACGGGGGACTGTGACGTGGAGGTCACCGCCGACTGTCTCGATCGATCGGGCGCGGTGGTCGCACGCGCCACCGTGTCATGGCGGCTCGGCCTCATGCCGACCCAGCCCTCCTCCTCACGCTGAGCGCTCCGATGGAGACCGTCTTCACCACGCAGGTCGGGATCGAGGTCCCCCTCATCTGCGGTCCGATGTATCCCTGCTCCAACCCCGAGCTCGTCGCCGCCGTGAGCGAGGCGGGGGGCCTTGGCATCGTCCAGCCGATCTCGCTCACCTACGTTCATGGGCATGACTTCCGTGAGGGGCTCCGCTATATCAAGCGGCTGACCTCGAAGCCGATCGGCTTCAATGCCCTGATCGAGGGGAACAACAAGATCTACCGCAAGCGGATGGAGGAGTGGATCGACATCGCGCTCGAGGAAGGGGTGCGCTTCTTCCTCACCTCGCTCGGGAATCCGCGCTGGGTCTGCGAGAAGGTCCATGCGGTCGGTGGCGTGGTCTATCACGATGTGACCGAGCGAAAGTGGGCGCAGAAGGGGGTCGATGGCGGGATCGACGGCCTCGTCGCGGTGAATGACCGCGCCGGTGGGCATGCGGGGAGCAAGTCCGCCGAGGCCCTCCTCGAGGAGCTCGGTCCCTTCGGCCTCCCGCTCGTTGCTGCGGGCGGCGTAGGTGATGCCGCCGAGTTCGCGCGGATGATCCGGATGGGCTACGCCGCCGTCCAGCTCGGGACCCGCTTCATCGCGACCACCGAGTGCGAGAGCAGTCAGGCGTACAAGGACGCGATCATCCAGGCGCGCGAGGAGGACATCGTGCGCACCGTGCGCCTCACCGGCGTCCCCGTCGCGGTGATCAACAACGCCTACATCCAACGCCTCGGCACCGACGCGAGCCCCTTCGCCCGCTGGATGCTGCGGGGCCGCCGCACCAAACACTGGATGCGCACCTGGTACGCCCTCAACTCGGTGCGCCGCCTCAAGCGCTCCCTCTGGAGCGACGACACCGCGCAGGACTATTGGCAGGCCGGCCGGTCCGTGGCGACCATTCATGACATCAAACCCGCCGGCGAGATCGTACGGGAATTCGCTGCCGCGCTCTGACCCCTGACCCCTGTTCCCTGACACCTGGAGTTGATATGGCTGCCGACGTGATTGACTATCGTCTCATCGGAGACGACATGCAGGGCGTGATCATCACCCTTGACCCGGGCGAGGCGGTGCTCGCCGAGGCGGGGGCGATGATGTATATGGAGGATGGGATCCAGATGGCGACCACACTGGATCCGAACAATCAAGGCGGCGGCCTCTTCGGCAAGCTCGTCGGCGCCGGGAAGCGGATGCTCACCGGGGAGTCGTTCTTCATCACCCTCTTCGGGAACACCGTCAATCAGCGCCGCGACGTCGCCTTCGCCGCCCCCACGCCGGGGAAGATCCTCATCGCCGATCTCAAGAACTGGGGTGGCGAGCTCATCGCACAGAAGGACGCCTTCCTCTGCGCCGCCCGCGGGATCGACATGGACATCGCCTTCACCCGCCGCATCGGCGCAGGCTTCTTCGGTGGCGAGGGGTTCATCCTCCAGCGCCTGCGCGGCGATGGCCTCGCCTTCCTCTCCGCTTCCGGCACCCTCGTGGAACGTGAGCTCGCGGCCGGCGAGGTCCTCCGCGTCGACACCGGCTGTCTCGTCGCCATGCAGCCCTCGGTCGACTACGACATCGAGATGGTGCGCGGCGTGAAGACGATGCTCTTCGGTGGCGAAGGGCTCTTCTACGTGAAGCTCACCGGCCCCGGGAAGATCGTGTTGCAGACGATGCCCTTCTCGCGCCTCGCCGAGCAGGTGATCGCGCATGCGCCCGCGCTGCAGCGTCAGGGCACCTCCCGCGGCTTGATCGGCGGGATCCTCGGCGATCAGGGGTGAGCGCGTGACACTGCCGCGGTGGCTGACGACGGGGATCGCTGGGGCCGCGCTCGCGGCGGGACTCGTCCACGGGTTCTTCCCCATCCGGAATCTCCCGGCCCTTGGTCCCCTGCTCGATCCCGCGCATGGGGTCTGGGCGGCGGCACGCACCGCCGAGCTCTCGGCGGAGGAATCGCGAGCGCTGGCCGGCCTCGGTGCGGCGGTGACCGTCGAGTACGATGATCGCGGGGTGCCCCACATCTTCGCCGCCACCGAACTCGATGCCTTCCGCGCGCTCGGCTGGGTGCATGCGCGCGATCGGCTCTTCCAGATGGAGATGACGCAGCGCGCGGCCGCCGGGACCCTCACCGAGGTCGCGGGGGCGCGCACGCTCGAGCTCGATCGTGCGGCACGGGCGCGTGGACTCCCCGCGGCGGCCGCCGCCAAGTGGGCCGCGCTCACGACTGACGATCCCACGCGCGCGGCGATCGTCGCGTACATGGACGGGGTGAACGCCTGGATCGCACAGGCCTCCCCCACCGACCTCCCCATCGAGTACAAACTCCTCGGGGTCGCCCCGCGCCGCTTCGAGCCGGTCGAGTGCTTCCTCCTGTTGATGCAGATGTCGCAGTCGCTCTCGTATCGCGATGACGAACTGCGACGCGAGGCGGTCGAGGCATTGGTCGGTGCGGCGGCCACGGATGCCCTCTTCCCCGTCGATGCGCCGATCCAGGAGCCGATCGAACCAGTGCCGGGGCGCACCGCTCCGACCTATCTCGCGACGCGCTTCCCCGCCCCGACGAGCCCGACGCCGGTGAAGGTCGCCACCGCGCGCGCGCGCCTCGAGGATGGTCGTCGCCTGATCGCGGGTGTCGAAAGCGAGACCAAGGGCGAGGCGGTGGTGGGGAGCAACAACTGGGCGGTCGCGCCGGCGCGCTCCGCCTCCGGTCATGCGCTCCTCTCCGGCGACCCACACCTCCAGCTCACCCTCCCGAGCATCTGGTACGAGGTGCATCTCGTCGCGGGGGAGCTCGATCTCTATGGCGTCTCGCTTCCGCTCTCGCCGGTGATCCCAATCGGGTTCAATCGCGACGTCGCCTGGACGGCGACGAACACCGGCGCCGACGTCGTCGACTTCTATCGGGAGACGGTCGACGATTCGATCGCCCCGACGCGCTATCGCCTCGACGGCGAGTGGATGCCGATCACCTCGCGCCTCGAGACCTTCCGTGGAAAGCGTGGTGAGGTGCTCGCCACCGACACACTCTACACCACGCATCGCGGGCCCCTGCGCCGCACCTCCGCCGGTTGGACCTCGCAGCGCTGGACCGCGCTCGAGCCCTCGGGGGAAGCCGGCGCCTACCTGAAGGCGATCCGCGTGCACTCCGTCGGCGCCTGGTACGAGGCGATGAGCGGCTACCGCGCGCCCGCACAGAACTTCCTCGTCGCCGACCGCAGCGGGCGCATCGCGATCCGCAGCACCGGACGTTTCCCCATCCGGCCCGGCGATGGCCGCGGTGACCGCCTCCAGGACGGCTCCACCCGCGCCAGCGACTGGACGGGGGACTGGCCCGCCGAGCGCTTCCCGCAGTCGATGGCGCCCGCGCAGGGCTATCTCGCGAGCGCCAATCAGCAGCCGCTCGATCCCACCAAGCGTCCAGGATATCTGGGCTGGGACTGGCCCACGCCCTGGCGTGCGATGCGGATCAATCAGATCCTGCGCGCCGATGCCGCGATGACACCGGAGAAGATGCGGCTCGCGCACACCGATCCGCAGAGCGCGCTGACCGCCCCGGTGCTCGGCGCTCTGCGCGAAGCGATGCGCGCGCGGCCGATGGCGTCGGAGGAGGCGCGTGCCGCGCTCGCCTTCCTCGACGGCTGGGATCAGCACTTCGATCCTGAGAGCCAGGGGGCGGTGCTCTTCGACGCCGTACTCCGCACGATCACCAATCGCACCTGGGACGAACTCATCCCCGAGGGCGACAGCAGCCGTGCGGCGACCCCGAATTCGATGCTGCTGGTCCGACTCTTCGAGGATCGCACCTCGATCTGGTGGGATGATCGACGCACCCCTGAGGCGCGCGAGGACCGAGATCAGATCCTCGTCGAGAGCTTGGAGAAGGCGTGGCGGGACACGCGCGCGCAGCTCGGCAACGATCCCACCACCTGGCGCTGGCGGATGCGTCGCCTCACCAACGTACGTCACCTCCTCCAGCTCCCTGGCTTCGATCGCGAGTCGCTCGCAGTCCAGGCGGGCCCCGGCACGCTGAGCCCGAGCGAGGGGCGTGGGACCGCTGGGGCGAGCTGGCGCTTCGTCGTCGAGCTCGGCGACACCGTGCAGGCGTGGGGGATCTATCCCGGTGGGCAGTCGGGGAACCCCGTCTCCTCCCGCTACGCCGATCGCCTCGAAGGGTGGCGCTTGGGACAGCTCAACCCCCTGCACCTCCCGCGGAAGGCCGGTGAACTCCCCGGCACGGTGCGTCAGAGC
>CAXRBM010000083.1:0-2410 GCA_964228675.1 Gemmatimonadaceae bacterium | reverse complement strand
AGCCTGGGCGCGGCCGCCGTCCCGCTCACCACCGCGGCGGAGGTCTCGTCACACGAGCTCTCGAGGGCGAGGACCCGCATCGCGTGATCGCTCAGGGCCGCGGTTCGGCGAGCAACCGCTCGAGCTGCGCGACGTTCGTCTCGCTATCCCACGCCTCGGCGCCGATGCTCCGCCGGCGGATCGTGCCGTCCCGCCCGATCACGAACGACTCCGGCACGGCGGTCGTCTGATAGGTCAACTCGATCGCCTTGCTCGCATCGTGCAGGAGCTCGAAGGTGAGTCCGAGTTCATCGGCGAAGGCCCGGATGCGGCGCGCACTGCCTGGCTCGTCCACGCTCACCGCGACGACCTTGAGTCCCTGTGGGCCCAACCGCTCATGCAATCGCTGCATCGAGGGCATCTCCTCGCGACAGGGGCCACACCAGGTCGCCCAGATGTTGAGGAGCACCACGTCGCCACGATAATCGTCGATCCCCTTGGTCTCCGGAGCGGCAGACTTTGCCGTCGCCACTCCACTGGCCCCGCTCGCAGCCACCGGGATCGCCGCGAAGTCCGGTGCAGCCCCGCCGATCTTGAGCGGGAATAGCTCCGGCGCGAGCCGCAGCATCGCCACCCAGAGCGCGACACCTAGCGCCACCGAGGTGCCGAGGATCACGAGCCACTGCTTCCGCTCCGTCATGCGGTCACCTGACAGCACGCCCGGAGCGCGCGCACTTCGGCGGCCGGATCCTTCGCCGAGAAGATCGCGTTCCCCGCGACGAAGGTATCAGCCCCTGCCTGCCAGCAGGTCGTGATCGTATCGCGTGCGATCCCGCCATCCACCTCGAGCACCGCCTTGCTCCCCACGCCATCGAGGAGCTGCCGCGCGCGCTGGATCTTCGCCACCGAGCTCGGGATGAAGCGCTGCCCCCCGAAGCCGGGGTTCACACTCATGATCAGCAGGAGGTCGATTTCCGCCGCGACCTCGCGCACCGTCTCGAGTGGGGTCGAGGGGTTCATCGTCACCCCTGCCATGACCCCGAGCTCCTTGATCCGCATCACCTGCCGATGGAGATGCGGCGCCGTCTCCACATGGATCGTGAGCGTCGTCGCCCCCGCCTGCACGAATGAGTCGAAGTACTTCTCCGGCTGTTCGACCATCAAGTGCACATCGAGCGGAAGCTTGGTCAGACGCTTGCAGGTCTCGATCACCTTCGCGCCGAAGGTGAGGTTCGGGACGAACTGCCCGTCCATCACATCCACGTGGAGCCAATCGGCCCCCGCGGCCTCCAGCATCGCGAGCTGCTCGGCGAGCTTCCCGAAGTCGGCGGAGAGGAGGGAAGGGGCGATGCGCACGGTACGAGCGGTCATATCAGGCGAGTCCTCGGCGGAGGCGAGCGGCGAACGATCCATCGGTGCCATGGCGCTGCGGGAGGACGCGGAGGCGTCCCGCGTCGAGCGCCGTCGCCGGCACCGTGCCGGCGGGTGGGGGTTCGAGGGTCCAGTCGGGGTGATCGGCGAGGAACGACTCCACCTGCGCGTCGTTCTCCTCCGGTTCGAGCGAACAGGTGGAATAGATCAACAGTCCACCGGGCGCCACGGCCTCGGCGGCGGCGCGGAGGATCGCGCGCTGTGTCGCCGCCATCACCGCGAGGTCGGAGGGCTTGAGCCGCCACCGCGCATCGGGGTGGCGACGGAAGGTTCCCGTCCCGGTGCAGGGCGCGTCGACGAGCACCACATCACAGGGGGCGAGCGAAGCGGCCTCCCGCGCATCGAGCACGATCGGCGTCACCGTCTCGAGCCCCAAGCGCTCGACCGTCTCCTCCACGCGGGTGAGGCGTGCCTCGGAGCTGTCGGCGGCGATCACCTCGCCCGCGGTCCGCGCGAGCTCCACCGCCTTCCCACCGGGCGCCGCACAGAGATCGGCGACGCGCGCCCCCGCGGGGATCGCCGCATAGCGCACGACGAGCGTCGCGGCGGGATCCTGCACGAAGCAGCGCCCCTCACGGAAGGCGGCGAGGCCACGCAACGCCGTCCCCGCGCCGAGTTGGATCGAGTCGGCGAGGAGTGGCGCATCGGTGACGGTCACCCCATCGGCCTCCAGCATCGCCTCGAGCGGCTCCCGCACCACGCCCCAGGGGCGCACGATCATCGGCGCCTCGGTGTTGTTCGCGTCGAGGAGGGCGCGCGTCTCGTCGGCGCCCCAGCGGGCGACCCACCGCGCCACGAGCCAGCGCGGGTGCGAGGTCTCGAGCGCGAGCGCGTCGATCGGATCGGTCGGGGTCTCCGTGAGCAACGCGTCCCGCTCACGATCCACACGTCGCAACACCGCGTTCACGAGCTTGCTCGCGCCGAGTCCATGGCGACGCTTCGCCAGCTCCACCGTCTGACCGATTGCCGCGTATGGCGGCACACTTCCCATCTCGAGGAG
>CAXRBM010000082.1:0-39815 GCA_964228675.1 Gemmatimonadaceae bacterium | reverse complement strand
AGGCATAGACGATCGTGACCCCGTCCCCCTTCTGCTGCCGGACCAGCTCGATCAACGTCGCATCTTTGGCGGTGTCGTTCTTCGTGGCTACCACATGATAGGTGAGGTTCACCCGGTCGAAGCCGGAGATGATCACCCGCGGATCGATGAGCCCGAGCTGTTTGACGATGTCGTCGCGAACTTCTGGGGTCGCCGTCGCGGTGAGGGCCACGGTCGGAGGATTCCCCAACTGCTCGCGCACCTGCTTGACCCGCAGATAGCTTGGCCGGAAATCATGCCCCCACTCGCTGATGCAGTGTGCCTCATCCACGGCCAGGAGGGTCACCCCCACAGCTCGGAGCTTCGGCGCGAGGGTGCCGAGGTCGAAGCGCTCGGGGGCCAGAGAGAGCAGACGGATCTCCCCCGCCTGCACGCGAGCCATGCGCGCGGAGATCTCCGAGGAGGACAGGGTGCTGTTGAGGTAGGTGGCCGGGAGCCCGCGGGCGAGCAGGGCGTCGACCTGATCCTTCATCAAGGAGATCAGCGGTGAGATAACGACGGTGAGACCACCCAAGGCGAGCGCGGGGACCTGGAAGCAGAGCGACTTGCCGCCGCCGGTCGGGACGACGACGAGGGTGTCCCGCCCTTCGAGCACCGAGGCGACCGCCTCGGACTGCCCCGGACGGAAGTCGGGATAGCCGAAACGCTCCGCGAGGAGGCGACGGGCGTCGTCGAGGGTCGGCGCGGGGCGCGTCATGAGCGGATGCTGGAGGCGATGGTCGATGCCGGTGGCATCACACCGACGCGAGCAGGATCAGACGGCGCGGGCGAAGTGACCGCGGGTGAATCCCTCGCCGAGGAGGACGCGGACGCGGCGCTGCGGGCGCGCCCCGGCGGCGATGGCATCGAGCTCGGCGCGATACCCGGCGACGATCGCTCCCACATCGTCCGTGGGCAGATTGAAGAGGAGGCGAAACCCGCGGATCCCCTGCTCCCAGAGGCGCGGCAGGAACTCCGTGCCATCGATCGGACGGGAGTGCAGGAGCCGATTCCGACAGGCGTAGTCGGTCGCGACCGGGAAGACGTACCCGGCCGGATCGGTGAGCCGTGTGTCGGTGTGCTGCTTGGTGCAGAGATCGCGGCAGTGCGTCGGGGTGCGGTCGAAGGCCGCGCTCAGCACGCAGTGTTCGAGGGTCATCCCCTCCGGACGGCCGAAGACGACCACATCGAAGCGATCGCCCTGCCACGGGGCCACGAGATCGCCGATCTCCTCGGTCGTGAGCTCGATCGACGGAGTGATGCGGGTCGCCCCGAGGTCGAAGAGCTCTGCAGCGGTCTGCCCATTGAAGCAGTTCACCGCGTAGTCGGCGGCCACGTCACGTCCGGCGCTTCCGAGTTCGTGCACGAGACCGACATGCCCGGTCAGGAGCGGGGTCCCGAGTGCGAGCCACTTGTCGAGCTTCTTGCGGTCGGCGGGGCGCACGATGGTCGGCAGCCGAAGCCTTGAGGACTTCCCGGCCGCTGCGATGCGCTCGACAAGGGATGAGACGGCACTCACCGCTGGGAAGGGATGCCGAAGGAAGGGATCGAAGACGATCTCGTCGGCGCCGGCGGCCAGGGCGGCATCGGCATCCTCGATCCGCCAGACCTCGGCGATGAGCTGCGGACGCGATGCCGTCGCCGGCACGGTCATGGACGGGACCTCGGTGCGCACCCCAGTGCCCGGAACCGTTCGCACGACCTCATCGACCAGCAGGCGACGCGTCTCGAGCTCACTCTCACGCGCCCAATCCCGCTGCACCATCAGCTCATCGACGGCTGCCTGGCGCAGTCGGTTCAGCTCACTCACCGGGAGGAAGAGCCCTGCCCCGAGCCCGGCGGCGTCGAGATCCCCGAGGGCGAACGGGGTCTCCCCGAGGCGGCCGAACTGCTCGCGGAGCTGCGCGACCTCGAGCGCACGGGAGGTCGCCGGCGCGAGCGCGACCTCGCTCCGGACCACCACCTCGCTGTCCGCGGTCGAGACGATCGCCTTGAGTGGTGATCCCGCCGAGCCGAAACACCGCACGTCGAGTCGGGTGCGCCGCTTCAGCGGCTCACGCCCCACCTGCGCGAAGCTCGCACGCGCCCGCTCCAGGAGTGCCGCATGCGAACTGCGCACGACACGCCACCCGATCGGCACCCGCTGTCGGGCGGTGACGGCCTGCCGCCAGATCCCTGGCGGCTGCGCGAGCGTGCGCACCGCGCCCGCCGCGAACCCCATGCTCTCGAGATGCCCCCCCGCCGGCGGCTCGAACCCGAGCCCATCCCCCGCCTCGATCGGCGCGGCGACCTCGATGATCACCTCGCCCTCGCCGCTCCCGACGACGACGCCGAGTTCGACGCCGCGGTTGTCGGGCTGGGTGCGTGTGATGTAATGACGGCCCTCACGCCCCCCATACATCCCACCAGTGAAGCCGCGCGAGAAGATCTGCACCAGCGGCTGGACCTCCTCCACCGTCGGGGTGGTGAAGACGCCCCGCTGGATGTCCTTGAGGAACTGGCGATAGCCGCGCGTCACCGTCGCGACGAACTCGGGCTTCTTCTTCCGCCCTTCAATCTTGAGGCACCCCACGCCGGCCTCGACGATCGCCGGGAGGTGCTCCCACGCGCCGAGGTCGCGCGCCGAGATCAGGTAGCCGCGATCGAGCTCCGCGCCGGTCGCCGCGTCGTTCAGGAGATAGTCCTTTCGGCACGACTGCGCGCACGACCCGCGATTCGCGGAGCGCTCGGAGATCATCCCCGACATGTAGCACTGCCCCGAGTACGAGATGCAGAGCGCCCCATGGATGAAGGTCTCGAGCCCGAGGCCGGGCACCGCCTCGCGGATCGCGCGGATGTCTTCGAGGGTGTTCTCACGCGCGAGCACCACACGATCGATCCCCAGCCGTGCCATGACGCGCGCGCCGGAGGCGTCGTGCACCGTCATCTGCGTCGAGCCGTGGACCTCGAAGGTCGGATAGGCGCGCTGGATGGCGCGGATCAACCCGAGGTCCTGTACAATCGCCGCATCGATCCCGCGGTCGATGCACTCGCCGAGGTAGAGGAGGGCGTCGGCGAGCTCGGCGGGCTTGATGAGCACGTTGAGCGTGAGATAGATCCGTGCGCCGCGCTCATGCGCGATCAGGCAGGCCTGCTCGAGCTCGTCGAGGGTGAGCTGCGCCCCATCATCACGCGCGTTGAAGCGCGAGGCGCCGCAGTAGACCGCATCGGCCCCGTTCGCGACGGCGGCGCGGACGGCTTCGAGGGTACCGGCGGGGGCGAGGAGCTCAGGGAGACGGGATGCGGCCATCCCCGAAAGCTACCCGCGTGAGGCCAGCAATTCTCGGAGCTGGTCGAGATGGCGCTCCTCATGACGGGCCACGAAGAGGGCGAACTGCCACCCGTCCAGCGGCCCGAACATCGGGTGCGCGGCCTTCACGCTCGTCAGCATCGGCCCGAGGCGCTGCAGGAGCGCGACGAGCGCCTCCCGCCCCTCGCGCCACCGCGCACGCTCGGCCGCGAGGTCGAGGCCGCGCGGGGGGCGGATCCCCTCGGGCGCCTCGACCTTCCGCGAGCGATCCCGCACCGGGAAGCGATCGATCGACTCGAGGAGCCGATCGGGCGAGGGCCCCGGCGGGATGGTCGCCATGCGCGGGAGTTCAGCCGCCCCCTGCTCGATTCCGCGCGTCACCCAGTGCTGGACCTTGGGGAGATGCCAGATGATCTGCACCGGACTCCATTGCCCATCAGGCGCCGCATCGACCTCGGACAGGGGAAGCGTATCGAGGATCGCATCGTACGCCGCCATCACCCGAGCGAGCTCGGACTCGATGAGGCGCACGCGGGGATCGATCGGGAGGGTGGGCATGGGCAATCTTCGAGGTCAGGGACGGCGCTCGCAGACCACCGGGACCCCCGGGGCCGGTCGGAGCGTGACGGCAGCCTGCGGACGGACCGCGGCCGCGCGAACGGTGAGGCGGAAGCGCCAGCGGCGGACGAGGGCGGCGATCACGAGGATCCCCTCGGTCCAGGCGAACTGCTCCCCGATGCAGACCCGCGTCCCCCCACCGAAGGGGAAATACGCGTGCCGATGCGAGGGTTCGGCGCGCGGGGCGAGCCACCGATCGGGATCGAACCGCTCCGGCTCGGTCCACCAGCGGGGATCACGCTGCGTGACCCACGGACTCACGATCACCTGCGCCCCGACCGGGATCGTCTGCCCGCCGAGGACGATCGGGGCGATCACCTCACGCGAGGTGGCGTAGGCCGGGGGCCGCAGCCGCATCGCCTCGCTGAAGACGGCCCGGGTGTACGGGAGGTTCGGGAGATCGGCCATGGTGATCGGTCGATCCCCGCAGGCCTCGCGGACCTCCGCCGCGAGCCGCGCATCGATGTCAGGGTGCTGCGCGAGGAACCACCAGGTCCAGGCGAGGGCGTTCGCCGTCGTCTCATGCCCCGCGAGGATCAGGGTCATCACCTCGTCGCGGAGCTGCGCGTCGGTCATCCCCGACCCATCCCCCTCGGCGTCGCGTGCCGCCATCAGCATCGAGAGGAGATCCCCCTGATCGCGCCCCGACCGGCGATGCTCCTCGATGATCGCGTAGATCGCCGCATCGAGGGCCGGCACGGCCTGCTTCGCCCGCCGCATCCGCGGGATCGGAAGATCGTAGAGCCGCTCGCCGAAGAGGATCAGCCAGATCGAGAAGGAATCGAGGACGGCGGTGAGCGCCTTCCCGAGTTCCGCGGCTCGGCCCTGGAGATCGACCCCGAAGAGGGTGCGCCCGACGATGTCGAGGGTGAGATGATGCATCGCCCGCGCGAGATCGAGCGACTGCCCATCGCGCCACGACGCGGCCACGACCTCGGTGCGCGCGACCATCTCCTCCGCATAGCGCGCGATCCGTTCGCGATGGAACGCGGGCTGGGCGAGCCGACGCTGGCGGAGATGGAACTCCCCCTCGCTCGTGAGGAGCCCGTTGCCGAGGACGAAGCGCGTGCGCTGGAGTCCGAGCCCCTTGCGGAGGCTCCGCGGATGCCCGGTGAGGACCTCACGCGCGAGATCTGGGTGCGAGGCGAGGAGGATCGTGCGTCCGGTGAGGGCCTTCGCGACGGCGAGATCGGGGTCGCTCGCCGCCATCAGTTCGATGTTGCGGATGAGATTCCCACGGGCGCGGAGGAGCTGCTCCCCGGGGAACCGATTACGCACCGTGTAGCGCAGCCGCGTGTCGCTCATCGGATGCTCGGCATCGGTTGCGGTCGCATCAGTCGAGATCGGTGCGCACCACCGAGGGGATCGAGAGGACGAAGTCGGCCCCGAAGGCCCGCGACGGCGTCTGGAATCCGGTGGGAACACCGCCGGCGAGGATCCGCTGCGCCGCGCGCACCGCCGCCTGCGCGGTCAGCAGGTAGCCGGTCGGCGCGTCGAGGGTCGCCCGCGCCGTGCGCCCCGCCGCATCACGGACCTCCCCGTATACGTAGCTCCGGGTGCGCTGAAGGGCCTCGGGGCTCGGCCCCTTGGGCATCGCGCGCACGCGTGCCCGAGCGCGCCGCTTCATGAACTCGGTGCGGAGGAGCGGCGCGAGCCACCGCGAGAGCCGCATGGCACGGATCGCCGAGGGCGAGGTTGCCGTGTAGGTGATGATGTCGGGGATCCCGGTGCTGTGATACGCCGTGGAGACGTCGCCCCACGGGATCGAGACGCAGAGACGGGTCTTCCCGCCGAGCGGCAGCTGCCGCGTTCGCCACGCGGGTGGGACGGGGACGATCTTCCCGCCGGTGCGGATCGCGCCTGGAAGTCCAAGCCCTTCGACGACGGTGAGCGCGGTGCCGTGTGAGGGGCCAGTGCCGCCAGAGAAGGCGAGCTCAAGGTGGGTCGCCGAGGGGAGACGCTGGTGGAGATACGCCGCGAGACAATCGGTGGGGACCACATCGAAGCCGACCCCTGGCACCATCGTGATCCCCTTCGCCGTGGCCTGCGCGTCGAGCGCGGCCACCCGCTCGAAAACGCCGATCTCCCCCGTGATGTCGAGGTACGACACGCCACGCCGGAGACAGGCGGCGGTCATCGCCTGCACCGTATGGACGAAGGGGCCGGCGCAGTGGAGCACCACCGTGACGCCGTCGAGCGCCGCATCGATCGCCGCGGCATCGTCGAGCCCGACGGGGCGCGCTTCACATCCCACCGACTCGGCGAGCGCGTGCACCGCCGCCGCGGTGCGCCCGGACAGGATCGGACGCAGGCCGAGGCGGAGCGCCTCGTCGACGATCAGTCGGCCGGTGTAGCCGGTGGCACCGTAGATCAGGAGCGACATGGGAGCACGAAGGGACCGAGGTGAGACCCGGCGTGCTGCCAGGCGGCGCGAAGGGCCATCGCCAGGGTGGCGCGGGTCTCCTCCGGATAGACGATCGCATCGATATAGCCACGCGCGGCGGCGTAGCGCGCATCGAGCTGATGCTCGTAGTCGGCACGCATCTCCTCGACCGCACCCTGCAGCGCCGCACTGGGCTCGACACCCGCCTGCTTGGCCTTCGCGAGCGAGGGGCCGTGCACCGCCGCCACCGCCGCCTCCCCTTCCATCACCGCCATACGCCCAGTGGGCCAGGAGAAGATGAAGTCGGGGTCGAACCCCTGTCCCGCCATCGCGTAGTAGCCGGCGCCGGAGGCGTGATTGATGGTGAGCACGAACTTGGGCACCGAGGCCGTCGCCATCGCCTCGACCCAGCGTGCTCCGGCACGGATGATCCCCTCCTGCTCTGCCTCCTTCCCGACCATGAAGCCAGAGACATCCTGCAGGAAGAGCAACGGGATCCCCTGGCGATCGCACCGATCGATGAAGAAGGCGACCTTCTCCGCGCTCTCGGGATAGATGATCCCCCCGAAGCGCGGGGGCTCGCCCGCTCGCCCCTTGATCAGCCCGCGCGCATTGGCGATCACCCCGACGGGGATCCCCTCGATCCGCGCATCGGCGCAGAGGAGCTCCTTCGCGAGGTTCGGCTGGAACGCATCGAGGGAATCGGCATCGACGAGCGCGCGTAGCACCGCATGGATATCGTACGACATCCGATGATCGTTCGGGAGGAGATCGTAGAGCCCATCCGCATCGGCCGCGGCCTGTGCGGTCGCATCATGCGGTGCGGTGCGCGGCGGCGGGGCGAGCCGCGCCACGAGCTCTCGCATCTTCACCAGACATGAGGCGTCATCTTCGCACGCGTAGTGCGCCACCCCGCTCACCTCGGTGTGCATCGTCGCCCCACCGAGTGCCTCCGAATCGACGCTCTGCCCCGTCGCCCCCTTCACGAGGTTCGGGCCGCCGAGTCCCATGAAGGAGCTCCCCTTCACCATGAGGATCACGTCGCTGAGGGCCGGGAGGTAGGCGCCACCGGCGATGCACTGCCCCATCACGGCGGCGAGCTGCGGCACGCGGAGATAGCGCCGCATCAGGGAGTTGTAATAGAAGATGCGCGCGGCGCCGTACTGCCCAGGGAAGACCCCGCCCTGATAGGGGAGATTCACGCCGGCGGAATCCACGAGATAGAGGATCGGGATCCGGCACCGCATCGCGCATTCCTGGGCACGGAGGATCTTGGGGATCGTCTCGGGCCACCATGAGCCCGCCTTCACGGTGGCATCGTTCGCGACGACCACGCACTCGCGCCCACGCACCTGGATCAATCCGGTGATGACCCCAGCGGCGGGAGCCTCACCCTCGTACTGATCGTGCGCGACGAGGAGTCCGAACTCGACGAATCGGCTCCCGGGGTCCATGAGCGCCGCGATCCGCTCGCGCGCGGAGAGTTTGCCTTGGGCATGCTGCTTGGCGATCCGCTCCGGACCACCCCCCTGTCGCAGTCGCTCCTCGAGGGCGCGCGACGCCTCGGCCATCTGCCGGAGGCGCGACGAGCCGGCCCCGCTCACGCGCCCTGCGCCTGCCGCGCCGCGAACCACTCCCGGATGTAGTCGATCAGCGCGGTCGTCGGCGTCCCCGGACCGAAGAGCGTCCCGATCCCCTGCTGCTCGAGCGCCTCCATATCCTCCTTGGGGATGATCCCACCCCCCGTGATGAGGACGTCGTCGCGCCCCTGATCGCGGAGGAGCTGGAGGACGCGAGGGAAGAGGGTCATGTGCGCGCCGGAGAGGATCGAGAGGCCGACGACATCGACGTCCTCCTGCACCGCGGCGGAGGCGATCATCTCGGGGGTCTGGTGGAGGCCGGTATAGATGACCTCCATCCCGGCATCGCGGAGGGCGGCGGCGACGACCTTGGCACCGCGGTCATGACCATCGAGACCGGGTTTGGCGACGAGCACGCGGATGGGGCGGGACATGGGGGAAAGCTACCTGCCCTTTCGCGCCACCAGCAACATCTCGGAGGCGCGGCGATGCAACGGCGCGTCACCGAAGCCGTCGTAGGCCGCGAGGACGGTGAGCCCCGCCTCCTCCATCAGCGCCGCGAGCCGATCCGCGGTATAGAGCCGAATCCGATGCGACCGCCGCTCGACCTTCCGCCGGCGGGACCAGGTCGAATCGATGGTCAGGAATCCCGAGAGGGGATCGAAGCGTCGATCCTGTCGCACCGTCGTCCCGTCCGCGGTCTCCCAGCTATCGGTCCCGACGAAGCGAGCCATGATCCCATCTCGGCTCCCCCCCTGCCAGAGGAAGGTGCCGCCGCGGCGGAGCACACGCGCCACCTCACGGATCACCCGCGCGTCGTCCGCGGGATGATCGAAGAAGCCGAAGCTGGTGAAGAGATTGACGACCGCATCGAACCGCCCGCGCCAGAGGGTCGGGAGCCGACGCATGTCGCCATGGTGGTACCGGAGCGCCGGGCCGATCGCCCCACGCCGAACGCTGGTGGGGATGCCCGCCTCGCGGCCCGCCTTTCGCGCGACGCGCAGCAGCGGACGCGAGAGGTCGAGCCCGGTCACCTGATAGCCACCGGCGGCAAGGAGTTGGGCGTGTCGACCCTGCCCGCAGGCCAGATCGAGCACCCTCGCGCCGGCCGGGAGGGCCAAGAGCTCGAGCAGTCGGGCGACCTGCGCCCGATCGCTCGCCGGCGTGAAGAGGGGGGAGAACTCGTTGAGGTACCCCTCGTCGAAGTACGTTCGCCACCACGCCATGCGCGTCGCCCTAGAAGAAGACGGGCTCGCGATACGCCCCGAAGACATCCTCGAGCGCGGCGCGGATCTCATACAACGTGCAGTAACAGCGCGCGCACTCGAGGATGAACGGCACCACATTCTCCGTCCCGCGCGCCGCCTCTCGGAGGCGATCGAGCGCCGCGGTGCACCGCGCATCGTCACGCGTCTGTCGGAGCCGCGAGAGCGCGGCGGCCTGATCCTTCGCCGCCTGCTCATCGATCTTGAGCAGCGGGATCTCGAGCGCGCGCTCCTCGGTGGTGAAGGCGTTCACCCCGACGATCAACCGCCGATACTGCTCGATCTCCCACTGCTGCCGCGCCGCCGACTCCGCGATCTTCTTCTGGAACCATCCGGTCTCGAGCCCTGGCACCACCCCGCCCTGCCCGGCGATCTCCTCGAAGAGCCGCTCCGCCTCGGCCTCCATCTCATCGGTGAGCTTCTCGATGTAGTACGAACCACCGAGCGGATCGATGACGTTCGGTACCCCGGTCTCGTACGCCAACACCTGCTGCGTGCGGAGCGCGACCTCGACCGCCTGCTCCGTGGGAAGGGCGAGGGTCTCGTCCATCGAATTGGTGTGCAACGACTGCGTCCCACCCAAGACCGCGGCGAGCGCCTGATAGGCGACGCGCACCACGTTGTTCATCGGCTGCTGCGCGGTGAGGGTCACCCCCGCCGTCTGCGAGTGAAAGCGCATGACCAGCGAGCGCGAGGACTTGGCCCCGTACCGCTCCTTCATGTGCCGCGCCCAGATGCGCCGGGCCGCACGGAGCTTCGCGATCTCCTCGAAGAAGTCGTTGTGGATGTCCCAGAAGAAGGAGAGGCGCGGCGCGAAGTCATCCACGTCGAGTCCGCGCGCGATCCCTCGCTCCACGTACGTGAAACCGTCCGCCAGGGTGAAGGCGAGCTCCTGCGCCGCCGTCGCCCCCGCCTCACGAATGTGGTAGCCGGAGATCGAGACGGTGTTCCACTGCGGGACCTCCTTCGCGCCGAACTCGAACATGTCGACGATCAATCGCAGCGCCGGTTCGATCGGGAAGCACCAGGCGTGCTGCGCCATGTACTCCTTGAGGATGTCGTTCTGCACCGTCCCGCGGAGCTGGGCGAGCGGGACCCCCTGCTTCTCTGCCGCGGCGAGATAGAAGCACCAGAGGATGATCGCCGGCCCGTTGATCGTCATCGAGGTGGAGACCTCGCCAAGCGGGATCCCCTCGAAGAGCTGCTCCATGTCGGCGAGCGAGCTGATCGCCACCCCGCACTTCCCGACCTCTCCCTCTGAGCGCGGATGGTCGGAGTCATACCCCATCAACGTCGGGAAGTCGAAAGCGACGGAGAGCCCGGTCGTCCCCTCCTTCAAGAGGAACTTGTACCGCGCGTTGGTCTCCTTCGCCGAGCCGAAGCCGGCGAACTGCCGCATCGTCCAGAGCTTCCCGCGATACCCCGTGGGATGGATGCCGCGGGTGAAGGGATACTGCCCGGGGACCTCGAAGGCGGTTCCCGCCGATCCTTCGAGATCGAGCGCGGTGTAGAGTGGCGCGACCTCGGTGGCGGAGTTGGTATAGGCGAGATCGCGGACCTCCCCCTTCGCGAAACGCGTGCGCCACGCCTCGACCTCGGCGCGGAGCCGGTCGAGTTCGTCACGCATCGCCGCCAGGGTCGGATCCAGTTCGGTCGGGGTCGTCATGTCGGGCTTCCCGTGAAGGTGCCGGCGGCGACGCTCCGGGCGAGGAGTGCCTCCGCCACGGTGAAGGGGGTCACCTCGCCACGCTCGAGCGCGGGAAGCTGCGCCTCCACCCACTGCTGGATCCCCTCGTCACGCCAGAGCCGACGATGGATCCGATGCTCCACCACATCGCGCACGCGGTCCCGTAGCCGTTCACGCCGACGCGACTGCAGCGTGCCGCTCCGCTCAAGATAGGCGAAGTGCCGATCGAGCGAGGCGACGAGCTCCGGCATCCCCTCTCCGGTCGCGCCGATCGTCCGGAGCACCGGCGGCGTCCATGTGTCGTCGTCGCGGGCCGCCGCCTCGCGCGCCTGTCGCTTCGGGTTCAAGGCCTTGAGGTCGATCCCATGGTGTGCGTCGGGCGCGGGGCCACCGCCTCCCCGCAAGCCGAGCATCACCTCGATATCGTTGCGCAGCCGGTCGGCCCCGGGACGATCGGCCTTGTTCACGACGAAGCAGTCGGCGATCTCCATCACTCCGGCTTTCAGGGTCTGGATCGCATCCCCCGACTCTGGCACCAGGATCACCGCACTCGTGTCGGCCAGTCGTGCGATGTCGAGTTCGCTCTGCCCCACCCCGACGGTCTCCACGAGGATCCGGTCCATCCCGAAGGCGTCGAGCACGTCACAGACCTCGCGCGTCATCGAGGCGAGCCCGCCGAGCGAGCCGCGTGTCGCCATGGAGCGGATGAAGACGTTGGGATGCAACGCGACGCGCTCCATGCGGACGCGGTCACCGAGCAACGCCCCACCGGTGAACGGCGAGGTCGGATCGACCGCGACCACGCCCACCTTCATCCCCGCCGCGAGATACGCCTCAGCGAGCAGCGTGGTCAGCGTGCTCTTCCCCGCCCCCGGCGGTCCCGTGAGTCCGATGCGCCGCGCCCGCCCGAGCTTAGGGTGCAGCGTCGCCGCGAGACGCTCGTGACCCTCGCGCTGGTCCTCGATGATGCTGACCGCGCGCGCGAGCGACGCCTTGTGGCCTGCCGCGAATCCCTCGAGCACGCGCTCGATCGCCCCGCCCCCGCTCATCGCTCCCCCGCCTGTGGCTCGTCATGCTCGTCATGGATGTCCCCGACGACCTCCTCGATCAGGTCCTCCAGGGTCACCAAGCCTAACGTCTCCCCCGCGAGTCCCTGAACGATGGCGAGGTGTCGGCGATCGCGCAGCATCCGCGTCATCACCGCATGGCAGGGCTCGTCGGGCGAGGCGACCGCCACCGGACGCAACTGATGGAGCGGGGTCTCGGGTCGCGCGATGACATCCCAGCTCGTGAGAAGCCCCTCGACCTGATCGAGACTCTCGCGATAGACCGGGAGCCGACTGAACTTCGATTGCGCGACCACGCGCGCCACCGTGGCGGCATCGGCGCCTCGCTCCACCCCGACGATCTCCTCGCGCGACGTCATCGCCTCCCGCACCAAGCGCGTCCCGAACTCGACCACCCCACTGATGATCGCTCGCTCCCCCGCCGCGCCGACGCCTTCGACCTCCCCTTCGCGGAGTAGGTCCTCGAGGGACTCCTGCGGCGTGGGTTCCTCGCGCGGGATGGGGAGACGTCGGTCCACCAAGCGCGTCGCGAGCGCCGCCCAAGGCGCGACCATCCGCTCCACCACTCGCAGGGGCGGCAGGAGCACCGCCAGCGTGCCGGCGGGCCAGCGCTTGGCGATCGCGCGCGGCAGGAGCTGGCCGAGGATGAGCAGTCCCAGTGCGGTGAGCAGGAGCCGCCGTGAGACGCTGAAGGCCCCCGCCCCGAAGCCGAGTCCGATCACCGCCCCCAAGGTGAAGACGGTCGCCGCGATCCCGGTGCCGGCCGCCACGAGCAGCTGGTGGGGCCGCTCGAGGTAGAGCGCCGCCGTGGCCGCGCCCGCCAGACGCTGCTCCGCCCAATGCCGGAGCCAGATCCGACTCACCGAGCGCAGCGCGGTCGCCGCCCCGGTCAGCAGGCCGACGACGATCAGGAGACCGATGGTGACGGCCCAGAGACTCATCGCATCGCCACCACGGCCGCTGGGGTGAGGGGCTCGAGATAGACGCGCTCCACCCGCCGACGCACCACGCGCTCGATGACGACCCGATGGCCCGCCACGGTGAGCGATTCGCCGGCGGCCGGCACGCGCCCCAGCACCTCCATCACGAGCCCGCCGATCGTCGTGACATCCGCTCGCGTGAGATCCTGGCCAAGCAGTTCGGACAACGCGTCGAGCGTGACACCGGCCGAGAGCCAGAGGCGTCCGCCCTCGCCGCGCTCGATCTCGGGGCGCTCGACATCACCCTCGTCTTGGATATCCCCGATGATCAGCTCGAGGATGTCCTCGAGGGTGAGGAGCCCTGCCGTCCCACCGAACTCATCCAGGACGATGGCGATGTGGCGACGCGTCGCGCGGAACTCGCGCAACTGGGCCTCGACCGCCTTGGTCGGCGGGATGTAGAGCGCAGGCCGCACCAAGGCCCGCCAGCCGGAGGCGGGTTCGACGTCGTCGACGAGTGCGGCCAACAGATCCTTGGCATAGAGGACACCGACCGGCTCATCGAGCGAGCCATCAAAGACCAGGAGGCGCGCATGTCGCGCGCTCCGCACCCGGTCCGCGACCTCCGACCACGGGGTGTCGAGCTCGATCCCGACGATGTCGACCCGCGGGATCATGATCGCGTCGACACGCGTGTCGCGAAGGGAGAAGACACCATGCACCAGCACCCGATCACCGCCCCCCGCCTCCGCTTCGGCCGCGACGACCTCACGAAAACGCTCCACGGCGTCCTCGCGCTCCTCGATCGCATCATCGGGTGACGGCGGAATCACCGAGTGCAAGAGCTGGTCGACCCACCTGCCGAATGTGACCACCGGCGCACAGACGGACTCGATCATCGCGATGACGCCTCGGACCCGGTCGAGTCCCGCCGCCCCCGCGGCATCGCCGGCCTCACGGGCCGCGACCTCGGTCACCATGACGAGGAGGACCCCAGCCACGACCACCACCGGGATCAGGTACCGCGCGGGGACCCAACCGCTCGCCAGCACCGCCAGCGTGGTCGCGGTGCCCGCGAGGAGCTGGGCGAGGATGCGTCCGAAGGCGAGGGCCCGATGCACGGACTCCCGACGCGCGAGGAAATCACGCACCGCCGATGACGACGGAGGCTCCTCCTCGTCGAGACTGAGGAGCGCGCTATCCGCATAGACGCTCACGGCTGCGACGGCCGCGGTGAGCCCCGCGAGGAGGACGAGCACCCCCGTCATGCGGCGAGCCACCGACGCACGTAGCGCTCTTGCCGACGCCACATCGGGCAGGTCAGACGAGCCTCCCCCGCCGGATGATCGTAGCCCAGCACATGCAGGGTGCCATGGACCACCAACCGAACGAGCTCCTCGCGCACCGGACGACCGAAGGCGCGCGCATTCGTGCGCGCCACCGCGGGACAGATGTAGATGTCACCGATGGTGGCCCCCGCCGTATCACGAAAGCCGAACGAGATCACATCGGTCGGCCCCTGGTGTGCGAGATGCTTCGCGTGGAGCGCGGCCATCCGCCGGGTCGTGACGAAGGTGACCGAGACGAGGGCGGAGCGCACCGTCTCGGCGCGGAGCACTCCCCGCACGATCGTGGCGACACGCGCCCGCGCGAGGGCCACGCGCACCCCCTCGGATTGCACCGCGACCGTCGGTGCGACCGTCAGCGTGCTCACGTCCCCGCGTCCTTCGCATACGCCGAGACGATCTCGCGCACCAACCGATGCCGCACCACATCGACCTCGGTGAAGTAATGGAAGGCGATCCCCTCGATCCCCTGCAGGATCCGCTCCACCTGCAGCAGGCCGCTCTCCTCGCGCTTCGGGAGGTCCACCTGCGTCTTGTCACCGGTGATCACCGCGCGTGAGTTCACGCCAAGTCGCGTCAAGAACATCTTCATCTGCGCGTTGGTGGCGTTCTGCGCCTCGTCGAGGATCACGAAGGCATCGGCCAGCGTGCGCCCGCGCATGTACGCCAGCGGCGCGATCTCGATCACGCGCGTCTCGAGCGCCCGCGCCACCCGTTCCGGCGGCATCAGATCGTCGAGCGCGTCATACAACGGCCGGAGATAGGGATCGACCTTGGCCTGCATGTCGCCGGGGAGGAAGCCGAGCGACTCCCCGGCCTCGACTGCCGGTCGCGCGAGCACGATGCGGCGCACTCGCTTGCGCGCGAGCGCGTCGACCGCCGCCGCCACCGCGAGGTAGGTCTTCCCCGTCCCCGCCGGTCCGATCCCGATCACGATCTCATGCTCGAGCAGCTTCTCCATGTACTCACCCTGTCCCTGCGTCTTGGGCTGGATGATCTTGCGCACACCAGGGAGCACGATCCGTCCTGGCGTGCCGCCCTCTCGCGGCGCCCCTTCAAGCGAGAACCGGAGGACATCATCTGGGTCGAGTGGCTGGCCCTGCCGCGCCTGCTCGATCATCCGCGTCGCCACCCCGCTCGCCTTCTCCACCACCTCGGGAGGCCCGAGCAGGGTCATCGCATCGCCACGCAACGTCACCCGCACCGGAAAGAGCTTCTGCAGTTCGGAGAGATTGGCATCCCCCGCTCCTGCGAGGAGGAGGAGATCCGCCCCCTCGGTCGAGAGTCGGATCGTCTGTGAGTCGCCGGTCGACGTCCCGTCGGTCATCCGAGCACCGTGCGGATGTGCAACGCGGTGAGATCCTCCGTCGCCACGCTGCTCGGCGCTCCCTCGAACAGGGCACGCGCCGCCGTCGTCTTGGGAAAGGCGATCACATCGCGGAGCGAGGTCGCACCGGCCAACAACATCGCGATCCGGTCGAACCCGAAGGCGATCCCACCATGCGGCGGCGCGCCGGCGCGGAGCCCCTCGAGCAGGAAGCCGAAGCGACGCTCCTGCTCCGCCGCGTCGCCGATGCCTAGCAACGCGAACATCTGCGCCTGCACCGTGGGATCACTCGTACGGATGCTCCCGCCACCGAGCTCGGTCCCATTGAGCACACAGTCGTAGGCCAACGCGCGCCACGTCGCCGGGGCATCGGGGCGCGTCCGCATATCCTCGGCGTTGGGCGCGGTGAAGGGGTGATGCACCGCCGCCAATGCCCTCGTCTCGGGATCCCGATCGAACATCGGGAAGTCGAGCACCCAAAGGAAGCGCCGCGTGTGCGGATCGGCGAGGCCGAGGCGCGCCGCACACTCCTGCCGCACGCGATCGAGCGCGGGACTCGCGACGCGGTCGTGCGCCGCGACGGCCAACAACAGCTCCCCCTCGCGTACGGCGAGTGCGGCCTGCGCGTCCGGCGTGAGGAACTTCGCGAGCGGCCCGTCGAGCGCGCTCCCCGTCCCCTTGAGGCGGATCAGCCCGCCGACGCCGGCCCCCTTCGCGATCGCCTCGAGCTCATCGACCTGCTTCCGACTCCACGCTGCGCCTCCCGGCACGCGGATGCCACGCACGCGACCTCCAGCCTGCAACGCCGACTGGATGATCCCCGACTCGGTCTGTGCGAAGTGCGCCGTGAGGTCCTCGATCTCGAGCCCGTACCGCAGATCGGGGCGATCACAGCCGTAGCGTTCCATGGCGTCGGCGTAGCTCATGCGCGGGAAGGGAGTCTCCACCGCGATCCCCGCCTCCGCCCAAAGCGACCGGATCAACCCTTCGGCGAGCGTGATGATGTCCTCGCGCCCGATGAACGACGCCTCGATGTCGATCTGCGTGAACTCGAGCTGGCGGTCGGCGCGCAGATCCTCGTCGCGAAAGCAGCGTGCGATCTGGAAGTAGCGGTCGAACCCCGCACACATGAAGAGCTGCTTGTAGATCTGCGGCGACTGCGGGAGCGCATAGAACTCCCCCGCGTGCATCCGGCTCGGGACGAGGAAATCGCGCGCCCCCTCCGGTGTGGGCTTGGTGAGGATCGGGGTCTCAAGTTCGAGGTAGCCATGCGCGCTGAGGAACTGCCGTGTGGTCTGCATCAGCCGGTGCCGGAGCACGAGGGCGTGTTGAAGCTCCTCGCGCCGCAGGTCGAGGATCCGATGCCGGAGTCGGAGCTCCTCGGCGGGGAGCTTTCCGTCCTTGATCGGCGCCACGGGGAGGGCCGGAGTCACCGCCGGACCGACCACGCGGATCGCCGTCGCGCGCACCTCGATCGCCCCTGTCGTCATCTCGGGGTTCAGCATCTCTGCCGGACGCGGTGCCACCGTCCCTTCGATCATCACCACACTCTCAGTCCCGATCGCCGCCGCCGCCGCGATCGTCTCCGGCGCGGTCCAGTTCGGATTGAACGAACACTGTACCACCCCGCCCCGATCCCGCAGATCGAGGAAGACCTGCCCACCGAGGTCACGCGAGCGATGGACCCAGCCGCCGAGGACGACCGCGGCCCCGACATCGGAGGCGCGCAAGGTGCCGGCGAGGTGGGTGCGGAGGGTAGTGGCGAGCGCCGCGGTGGTGGGTGTGGTCACGACGGGAGTGGCGGGGTGGAAGGAGTGGGACGGGCGCGGTGGTGCGAGAGGAGCGCCCCAGCGGCGCCACCGAGAAGATCGGCGACCCAGTCGGCGAGGCTCGCCGAGCGGCCGGGGATGTACGCCTGATGGACCTCGTCGACCAGACCGAAGACAGCGACGCAGGCGAGGACGATCGTGACCCGCCCCCAGGAGGCCCGGTACCGGCTCGCCCGCAGGAGCAGGTAGGCAAACCCACCGTACATAGAGAAATGCACGACCTTGTCGAGCCCGCCGATGTCAGGGCCGACAGAGATGTTCGGCCACGACGTCCCTACGAGGATGAGCGCGGCCCAGAGAAGCGCCGGCCAGAATCTCGATGGCCGTTCACGAAGGGCAACAGGAGGTCCGACCAGTGGCATGACGAGCGATAAATCTATTCGCTGCATGGACTTGGTGGTAGGCGAACCACATTGACCAGCCCTCTCGCAACCGGTAGGCTTCGGCATGAGGAATCTGCTGGATCTCGCCCCCGTGGAGGCCGACCGCCTGCTCCGGGAATTCGCGGTGTCCCAGGGGGAGGCCGCCTATCGAGGGAGTCAGGTGGTCCCCCACCTCTGGCAGAAGCCGGTGGCGAGCTTCGCGGCCATGACCGACCTCCCCAAGGCCTTCCGAGAGCGGCTCGCCGAACACTTCGTCCTCCCTCGGCTGACCCTGGAGACCGAACAGCGCTCCACCGATGGGACGCGCAAGTTCCTCTTCCGATTGGCTGATGGGCAGGCGATCGAGACGGTGGCGATCCCAGATGACGACCGAATGACCTTCTGCATCTCCTCGCAGGCGGGGTGCCCCCTGCAGTGCGCCTTCTGTGCGACCGGCGCGATGGGGTTCGCGCGCAACCTGGCCGTGCACGAGATCGCTGGTCAGGTGCGTGAGCTCGCCCTGTTGGATCCCCCCGTCCGTGCGACCAACATCGTCTTCATGGGGATGGGCGAACCCCTGATGAACTGGTCGGCGGTCGATGTCGTCCTCTCCGTGCTGAATGATCCCAAGGGATTCGGGATCGGTGCCCGCCATATCACCGTCTCGACGGTCGGGATCCTCCCGGGGATCGAGGCCTTGGGTCGACGCAAGGAACAGTTCCGCCTCGCCCTTTCGATCCATGCGCCGAGCGATGCGCTGCGGCAGACCCTGATGCCGGTGAACACCAAGTATCCACTCGCGGCGGTGATTCGTGCGGCCGCGGCGTTCGATCGACGCGTGACCTTCGAATACGTCATGCTGGGTGGGGTGAACGATCACCCGGAGCACGCGGATCAGCTGGCGACGTTGGCGCGCGAGTGCGGAGCCTTCGTGAACCTGATCCCGTTGCACCCCGGTGGGGCGATGGGATTCACCCCGACGCCCCCCGAGATGATCGCTCGATTCGCGCGCCGCATCCGCGGACATGGGGTGGAGGTCGCGATCCGGAAGAGCCGCGGGAAGGACATCGCGGCCGCGTGTGGCCAGCTACGGGTCGAACGCCTCCGGCGGCGGTCGCCAGCGGGCCCCGACGATGATCGTGAGGTCCAGGTAGCGTGAGGTATCGGGGCGGAGCTCGACGCGCGCGCCCCTGAGCGCCTGCGCCGCGAGCTCGCCCCACGCCACTTGGCCGCTCCGCACCAGGACGATCGAGCTGTCAGTGCGCTCGGGGGCATTCCCCGACGCGACCACATCGAATCCCGCATCCCGCATCGCGCGCGTCGCGCGCCGGGCGAGCCCGCGGGTGCCGGCCCCGTTCAGGACCTCCACGCGGATCCGGAGTGAATCGGGGACCACGCGCGGGACCGTCGCATCGGCGTCAGCCGTCACCGCGCCCCCCCCCATTGGGTCCGACTCCCACCGCCAGCGCGTGACGGCCATCCCGATCAGGACCAGGGCGACGACGAGCCAACCGCGCACGCGGCGCGGGATCATCGGACCGCGTTCCACAGCGCCACCGCCTCGGGAAAGAGCCCCTTCCCTTCGCGCAAGGTCCATTCCAGGCGCATCCGGACCACCTGACGGAAGACCCCGTCGAAGTCATGGGCGAGATGCTCGGCGAGAAAGGCGCGGTCGGCCTGCAGGAAGGGACGTCCGGGCTCGAGGAAGTCCGCCATATAGAGCGCGCGCCCCGCGCGACCCCATCCGGCGTACCCGACCGTATGCCACCGTACCGCGTCCACCACCTCTTGCCGCGTCTCACCCTGCGACACGAGGAGATTTGCCGCCGCAGGACCATGCAGGACCTCGAGGGGGAGCTCGACGGGACCGGCGAGTCGCCGCAGCTCCTCTTCCGGCGCATCGCGCAACGCATCGTGGAGGAGGCCAACATCATGCCAGGCCGCCGCGTCGGCCGGAGCGAGCTGCAGCTCGAGCGCCCACCGGTCCAATAGCGCGACGACGCGCGTGATGTGGGCACGCCGCTTCTCCCCGACCTGTGCCCACGGGGGCAACCGGACCGCAGTCATCTCAGACGAAGTAATCGCCGACGCGGATGCCGAGGCGCTCCGCCTCGACGACTTTAATGACCGAACGAGCGTAGCGACCATCGGGGGTGCGGTCCGCAAGATCGACGCTCTTCCCCGGGAATTGCACCTGTCCGGTGCGATCGCTGATGATGCGCACGATCGGGCGCGCCCCCATATCGGGAACGGGATTCACCCGCTCGACGATCCCGAGTTCCATCGTGTCGAGCACCACGCAGGTCCCCACGGGGTATACCCCGAGGAGCGAGACGAACGCCTTCACGACCACGGGATCCATCCCGCGGCGGGGATCGTCACGCAACGTGCGGAGGACGGCGGCCGGATGCATCGCCGAACCCATCGGGACCCGACGTGAGGTCGCGGCATCAAACGAGTCGGCGACCGCGATGATCTTGCTGTAGAAGGACATCTCCGACATGCGCGGGGACCGCGGATACCCGGTCAGATCGCGCTTCATGTGATGCTGGTAGGCCACGAGCATCGTGCGGTAGGGCAGCTCGCCCTGATCCTTCAGACCGAACAACACCAGCACCCCGAGCCAGGGGTGCGAGGAGACGAGCCGCCACTCGTCCTCGGTCAAGAGGTCTGGCTTCTGGATGATGTCGATGGGGACGCGGGACTTGCCGATGTCGTGGAAGAGGCCGGCGATCCCGAGGTCGTAGAGTTGGACGCGGGAGAGCCCGAGACGGCGCCCCAGCGTGATCGAGAAGATGCAGACATTCACGCAATGCGTGAAGGTGTAGTCATCGTAGTCGCGGATCGTCGTGAGCCCGACCAGGGAGGCTTCGTCGATGAGGATCTGATCGACGATCCCCTGCACCACGCGCTTGACCTTCTTGATGTTGGCGCCTTGCCCAAGCCGTAACGCCGTCATGACCTCCTTGGAGGCGCCGACCGATTGCTCGTAGACACGCTTGGCCCGCGCTTTGCTGCCATCGGCATCGACCATCTCCTCCGACGACTCGTCGAGCGGGCGGAGATCGAAGACCTGGACGCGAGACTCGTCGAGCCGATCCTCGAGCATCCGGAGCCGCTCCATCGGCGTCCCATCGGGCGGATCGACCAAGAAGGTCAGCAACACCGTCCACTGGGCGGTCGTAGGGGCCACCGCCATGCGGAGGGTCCCGATGTTCACCTCGCGCAACCGCCCCAACATGAACGAGAAGCTGGTGAAGTTGTCGAGGTCGAGCTTCATGCGAGTGGCATTCAGGAAGAGGTACTCACCCTGGACGCGAATCTCGCACGCCCCCTCCTCACGCATGAGTTGGTCGAAGAATCCCGTGAACTCCTGGAGCAACCGCTGGACGGTCGCGTTCTCGAGGGGATAGAGACGCAGGTTCCGGAGGACGGCATAGATGCCGAAGAGGAACGTCCGGCCGGCCTCGCGGATCCCCCGATCGCCGAGGGCGAGCATCCCCTCGACGGTCGGGCGCATGGGGGCGCTCATCGGCGACGCCCTCCCTCACGCAACGCGCGCCCCACCGCGCTCCGCACCACGATGTCCGCATCGGTCGCCACCGAGCGGAGCGTGGCCTGCGCCGCCGCCGTACCGACACGACCCAGCGCGAGTGCCGCGCAGGCGCGGGTCTCCGAGGGCTCCTTCCGCACGAGGAAGCGCCCCTTCCCGACGAGCAGCTCGGAGAGCCACGGCACGCCAGCGTCGCCACAATGCAGCCCGTAGCACTCGAAGGCGGTGACACGCTCGACGCGGTCGGCTGCTCGGAGCAGCGGCCCCTTCAGATACGCCTCGATCATCGCAACCGCCGGTCGACAGGGGCGCTCCGCCAGCGCACGAGCCGCCGCGAGTCGGATCTCACGATCGGCATCCGCGAGAGCCGTCGCGACCGCCGCCATCGCCGGTGGGGTGGCGATCTCCGCGAGCGCGGATACGGCCGCGAGTCGGGCGCGCGTAGTCGGGCCTCTCACGACGACGTCCGCGAGCACGGGGATCGCCCCCTGCGCCTTCGTGATCCCCGCGAGCCGGATCGCCGCCACCGAGACCTGTCCTCGCTCATCCGTGATCGCGTCGATGAGCGCCACCGCACTCCGCTCCACCATCTGCGTGGCCGCCGTCGCCAAGAGGGGCCGCAACCCGCTGTGCCGCGACCGCGCTTGAAACGACAAGAGGAGCGGAAGCGATGCGGGCGGCACATGCGAGAAGAGCGCCGTCACGTCGTGGGGCGAGGGCAGGACGAGAGACGCCTCCAGCACCTCGAACATCCGCTCCAACACCTCGGGCTGGTGCAACGGCCAGGCGATGCGGCCCAGGCGCTGCTGCTCGGCTGGTCCCATGTTCCGCGAGCGCACGACGATCGCACTCGTCTCCCGCAAGAGGTGCGCGACGGAGGCGTAATGCCCGGCGGCGAGCAGGTGACCGATCATCGTCTCAAGATGATCGGCCACCTCCTGGCGGATCGCGGCATTCGCATTGTATTCCAAGATATCGAGGAGTGCCGTGACGACCTGCCGCCGCAGATCGAGCCGATACTCCCGGAGCGCCTCCTGCCGGAGGTATTCGATCTCGCGATGGTCGAGGAAGTACCACGACGACTCGAAATCCGAGAGTCGCACCACGTCCGGGGGCAGCTCACCGGGCGGCGTCCCCGACTCCTCCTGCATGGCGGAGATCTCCTGATGCGCCTCGGCGATCGCCTCCTTGATCGGCGCGAGCAGGGTCCCCGGCGGGACCGCCTGGCCGCCAAGCCTCACCGCCGCATCGATCGGCGGCATCGGTTCGCGGAGCTCCACGTACCGGTACTTCAGCGCGGAGAACCCCTGCTCCCACATGAGGGTCAGGAGGTCATCCTCATGCGCCTGCGCGCGCCGGGACTGCGCCAGCGCCTGCAGGAGCGCGGGCAACTCCTCTGCCAGCTCGAAGCCCGCGTGGAAGGTCAGTTCCCGAATCCCCACCTTATAGAACAGCCAGGGGAGCGAATCTCCCCCTTTCTCCCGTTGCTCATGCACCACCACCCCTGACCAGTCGAGTCGCGTGTCGGCGATCGCCACACGGAGTTCGTCCGTCTGCTCCCAGATCGGGGTGAAGGCCTTGCGCGCCGCATCGATGGCGCGCTGGTAGCTCGGGTTGTTGGGCAGGTACAGTTGGATGGCCCGGAGGGCCTTCTCCAGAGCCCGGAACAGATCGACGACCACCGCTGGATCGAACGGTGGGGGGGCACCTGGTTGGATCGGAGGCGTCGATGGGGCTGTCATGATGGGGGGCGGTGAACGCTAACTCCCACGCGAATGGTGGCGCCACCTGCCCTCCCGATGGCGGGATCACGGGCTCACCACGGAGATGGCCGCTTGCGCTTCGTCGTTTCTTCGGATACCGTTACTTCGGGACATATTCGGGCGTCTTTGGCGCACCAGTCAGACGACCGACCACCCTTCCGACGGACCGGACCTATGCCGCTGACCAAGAAGCAACGCGAGATCCTTGATTTCCTCACGCAGTACGGGGATGCGAATGGCTATGCCCCCAGCTTCGAGGAGATCGCCGAGCGCTTTGGCTACACGTCGCTCGCCACGGTGCACGAGCACCTCAGCAACCTCGAACGGAAGGGCTACATCAAGCGAAGTTACAACGAGAGCCGCGCGATCGAGATCCTCCCCTCCGAGGCCTTCCCTCGGTCGGTGGAGCTCCCGGTCCTCGGCGCCGTCGCCGCCGGCCTCCCCATCGAGGCGTTCGAAGCCTCCGAGACGATCGCGGTCCCCGAGGATTTCGTCCGTCGCCCGGGCGGGCACTATGTCTTGAAGGTCCGCGGGAACTCGATGATCGAGGATCAGATCGCCGACGGGGACATGGTGGTCGTGCACGACCGCCCCGCCGCCGACAATGGGGAGATGGTCATCGCGATGGTCGAGGAGTCGGGCGCGACGGTCAAGCGCTACTACCGCGAGCGCGACGGCCGGATCCGCCTGCAGCCGGCCAACGCCTCGATGGCCCCGATCTACGTGCAACAAGATCAGGTGCGCGTGCAAGGGATCGTCGTCGGGGTGCTCCGGCGCTACTGAGCGGGCAGGCCGAGGCGGCTGCTCACCGCCGCTACACATCGATCAGAAGATCCCTCGGCGCGAACGCCTCGCCCCGAGGGATTTTGCTTGAAGTGCCCCCCCCGCCCCGGGTATCTTTCCCCGGATGGCGGAGCGATGCGTGCAACTGGTCCTGCACTATGACGGGACCGCATTCGCCGGGTGGCAACTCCAACCCGGCCTCCGCACGGTGCAAGGCGTACTCGAAGAGACGCTCGGACGTCTGCACGGCGCCCCGATTCGCGTGACCGGCGCCGGTCGCACCGATGCGGGCGTCCATGCCCGCGGTCAGGCCGCCTCCATCACGGTCGCGCCGCACTGGGAGCCCCCTCGCCTCCGACGCGTGATGAATCAGCAGTTGCCGGCCGACCTCTGGGTCGCCTCCGCCCACGAGATGCGTCCTGACTTCCATGCCCGGTTCAGTGCCGTGGCGCGACGCTATCGCTACCGCCTCGGCACGCGGCCGGATGCCGGCTCCCCCTTTCGTCGGCGCTGGGCGACGCCCTACGAGGGCGCCCCCCTCGACCGATCGACGCTCGATTGGTGCGCCGCGCAGCTCCTCGGCACGCACGTCTTCCGCGGCTTCGCCGTGCGAGGGACAGCGCCCGCCGAGGACGATCATCGCTGCACGGTGACCCTCGCCCGCTGGATCGACGCGGCGCCCGATGAGCCCGGCGACCTCGTCTTCGAGATCCAGGCGAATCGCTTCTTGCACCACATGGTGCGTTTCCTCGTGGCGACGATGCTCGAGACGGCGAGCGGCAAGCGGACGCGCGACGCCTTCCTCGCCTTGCTCGTCGCCGAGACCAACGACGAGGTCGCCCCGCCCGCCGCGCCCACCGGACTCTCGCTCGAAGAAGTCTCGTACCCCGCCGACCTGTACCTCCCCGCCTGATGCGCCTCTACCTCGCCACCGTCGATCCCGACCAGATCCGTTGGGCGCTGCAGAGCGGCCTCATCGACGGCATCGTCGCGACGCCGCGCGTCCTCGCGGAGGAGGTCCCGCACGCCGATCCGCTGGAGATCCTCGGTGAGCTCGCGACCCTCGCTCCGGTCCCGATCTTCGCGAGCGTCGGTGCCCTGACCCCGACCGAGCTGATGCGCGGCTCGCGTGCACTCCGTCGCGTGGCAGAGCAGGTCATCATCGCCATCCCCTTCGTCGAGGACGCACTCCCCGCCTTCCGACGGCTGAGCCGCGACGGGATCCGCTGTGCGGCGACCTTCGTGCACTCGGCCGCGCAGGGGCTCCTCGCGGCCAAGGCGGGTGCGGCGCACGTGGTCGTGCCCGTCGACGCCCTCGATGCGATCGACCACCCCGGCGAGTCGGTGCTCGTCCCGCTTCGGGCGATGCTCGACCGCGCCTCGGTGGAATGCGACCTCGTCGCCGCCGGCCCGAAGAACGCGCTCCGTCTGAGCGCGATGGGCGCCGCCGGAGCGGATGCCGCAGTGGTGACGCCCGACACGTTACATGCCGTGCTGAACCACCCGCTCACCGATCGTGCCGTCGACCGCTTCCTCGTGGATGTGGCGCGGCGAGCCAAACCCCGGCGCGCGCGATGAATCGACGCTCGCTCTGGCGCCGGGGGCATCCCCTGCTCTTCGTCCTCATCGCCGCGTGCGATGGGGCGACCCCACAACAGTCGTTGGCGCAGCTCCCCGCCTCACGGGTCGCGCCCGGCGCGGCTGACAGCCTCACCGCGAACGTTGCCGCCAGCCGGCGCACCGCCATCACGACGGCCGTGGCAGGCGTCTCGCCGGCCGTCGTCACCGTGCAGACGGAACGCGTCGAGCGCACCGCGGCGACGCCGTACGACCTCTTCTTCGGCACCCGCTCCGGAGAGCAGGTCGCTGCGGGAATCGGCTCTGGCTTCATCGTCCAGGCGACCGGCGTGATCGTGACCAACGCGCATGTCGTGTCCGGGGCATCGAAGATCAACGTCGCGCTTCGCGACGGCACGACGTACCCCGCGACGCTCGTCGGCGCCGACGAACTAAACGACCTCGCGGTCCTCCGCATCGACGCCAAGAACCTCCCCGTCGCTCCGCTTGGCACCTCGCGCGACCTCCTCATCGGCGAATGGGTCGTGGCCATCGGGAATCCCTACGGCTTCCTCCTTGGCAACTCCGAGCCCTCGGTCACGGTGGGGGTGGTGAGTGGTGTCGGGCGCAATCTCACCGGGCGAGGCGATGGCCCCGGGGTCTATGTCGACATGATCCAGACCGACGCCTCGATCAATCCAGGGAACTCCGGGGGCCCACTCGTCTCCGCATCGGGCGACGTGGTCGGTGTGAACAGCTCGATCTATAGCCCGTCCGGCGGCTCCATCGGCCTCGGTTTTGCGATCCCGATCGATCGCGCACGCCGCGTCGCCGAGGATCTGCTCGCCCACGGGAGCGTACGGCGCCCCTGGATCGGGGTGAAGGTCGAACAGACCCAGGCGACGGCCGCCCGCGGCACGCTCAATGCCGGGGCCACGATCGAACGGATCGTCCCCGGGAGTCCCGCGGAAGCCGCTGGCCTTCGCACCGGCGACATCATCACGCGCAGCCGCGATCGCGTCGTACGCAACGCCTACGACTGGGAGGCGGAACTCCTGGACCTCCGCGTCGGTGAGAACGCCACGCTGATGGTGCGCCGCGACAATCGCGAGCGACGCGTCACCGTCGCCGTGCGGGATCTCCCGGACGCCAGCGCCGAACGCATCGCGGTGCTCCGTGAACTGCAGTTGATCTCCCTCACCCCGGCCATCCGTGTCGAGCGCGGGATCCGCTCCGCGCACGGCGCGGTCGTGGTACAGGTCTCCGATCGCGTCGAACAGGCGCTCGGCCTCCGCGCTGGCGACGTGATCGTCCAGATCAACCGCACGCCCGTCACCGATGCGCCACAGGCGGCGCGCCTGATCGAGGGCGCGGGCGGCAGCGGGCCGGTCCGGATGTTCGTCGAGCGCGCCGGCATGGTCTACTCCACCGACTTCCGCATCCGATGAGCCACGACACCTATCGCTCCCCGCTCGCCGAGCGCTATGCCTCGCAGGCGATGCTGACGCTCTTCAGCCCGCAGACGCGGCACGGGCTCTGGCGGCGACTCTGGCTTGCCCTCGCCGAATCGGAGCGCGAACTCGGCGTCGCGATCCCCGAGGAGGCGATCGTGCAGATGCGCGGGCACCTCGATGACATCGACTTCGCGGCCGTCGCCGAATATGAGCGCCGCTTCCGCCATGACGTCATGGCGCATGTGCACGCCTTCGGCGATGTCGCGCCAGCGGCGCGCGGGGTGATCCATCTGGGCGCGACGAGCTGCTTCGTCACCGACAACGGCGACCTCATCCAGATGCGCCGTGGCCTCGAGCTCCTCCGCGGCCGCGTGGTCACGGTGATCCGCGCCCTCGAGGCCTTCGCGCGCACCTGGCGCGATCTCCCGACACTCGGGTATACGCACCTGCAGTCTGCGCAGCTGACGACCGTCGGCAAGCGCGCCACCCTCTGGATGCAGGATCTCGTGCTCGACCTTGCGGACCTCGACCATCGGCTGGCGACGCTGCCGCTGCGTGGGGTGAAGGGAACGACCGGCACGCAAGCGAGCTTCCTCGAGCTCCTTGGCGGCGATCATGCCAAGGTCCGCGCGCTCGACGCCGCCGTCTGTCAGCGGATGGGGGTCGCGCACTCGATCCCCGTGAGCGGGCAGACCTACACCCGCAAACTCGACGCCCACGTGATGGATCTCCTCGCGGGGATCGCCACGAGTGCGGCGAAGTTCGCGAGCGATATGCGGATGTTGCAATCATTCGGCGAGATCGAGGAGCCGTTCGGGAAGGAGCAGATCGGATCGAGCGCGATGGCGTATAAGCGGAATCCGATGCGCTCGGAACGGATCAACTCCCTCGCGCGCTTCGTACAGACGATCGCGGGCACGGCGAACCAGACGCACCAGGTGCAGTACTTCGAGCGGACCCTCGACGACTCCGCGATCCGTCGGCTCACCATCCCTGAGGCCTTCCTCGCGACCGATGCGATCCTGATCCTCATGGAGAACGTCGCGAGCGGGCTCGAGGTACATCCGGCACGGATCGCGGCGCGGATCGCCGAGGAGCTCCCCTTCATGGCGACGGAGTCGCTCATCGTGCAGGCGGTGAAGGCGGGGGGCGATCGGCAGGAGGCGCACGAGGTGATCCGCCGACATTCGATCGAGGCGGCGCGCGCGATGAAGGATCAGGGGGTCGCGAACGACCTGCTGGACCGGCTCGCGGCCGACCCGGCCTTCCCCGTCTCGGTGGACGCCATGCGTGAGACCCTCGAGCCATCGCGCTTCATCGGACGCGCCGCGGCGCAGGTGGATGATTTCCTCTCCGAGGTGATCGGTCCGATCCTCGTCGCCACCGGTGAGACGGGCCCCGCCACCGAGGCTGTGCGCGTATGACGCCGGTGCTCGTCGGCGAGACGCATCTCCCCCTCCCGCTGCTCCGTCGCGGCAAGGTCCGGGACGTCTACGTCGTCGATGCCGCGCGGGTCTTGCTCGTCACCAGCGACCGGGTGAGCGCCTTCGATGTGGTGATGCGCGAGCTCGTGCCTCACAAGGGCGCGGTGCTCACGCAACTCACCGCCTGGTGGCTCCGCCAATTCGAAGGGGAGATCGCGCACCATCTGCTCTCGAGCGACGTCGACGAGATCGTCGCGGCAATCCCTGCCCTCGCGCTGCATCGCGACGAGCTGGCGGGGCGCACGATGCTCTGCCGCCGCACGACCGTCTTCCCCGTGGAATGCGTGATGCGCGGCTATCTCGCCGGCTCGGCCTGGAAGGAATTCCGCGCGAGTGGGACCCTCGCGGGCGAGGCGCTCCCCACCGGCCTACGCGAGAGCGATCGCTTCGATCCGCCGATCTTCAGCCCCGCCACGAAAGCCGAGTCGGGGCACGACGAGAACATCACCATCCACCAGATGCAGGCGGCGCTCGGCGAGGCGGCCGCCAGGACGCTCGAGCGGTTCGCGCGCCTCGTCTACACCAAGGGGCGTGCGCTTGCGGCGACCCGCGGGATCATCATCGCCGATACCAAGTTCGAATTCGGGGCCACGGCCGATGGGACGGTCCTCCTGATCGACGAGGTGCTGACCCCCGACAGCTCTCGCTTCTGGCCCGCTGAAGGGTACGCCCCCGGCGGCCCGCAGCCGAGCTTCGACAAGCAGCCGTTGCGCGATTGGCTCGATGGTGAGCGGCGCGCCGGCCGGTGGGACGGCAACGCCCCACCCCCTACCCTCCCCCCCGAGGTCATCGCGGCGACGAGCCAACGCTACCTCAACGCCTTTGCCCGCCTCACCGGCGCTCCTCTCGACCGCACGAGACTCACATGAGCTTTGCCCGCGAAGGGATCCCCTTCATCCTCATCGCGGCGGCCCTCGCCGCCGCCGGCTACACCGCCGCCCTCGCGCGCCGGTCGTGGCCCCTCTGGCTCCTCGCCTTCGTCCTGACGCTCCTCGTCCTCTGGGTCGCCTACTTCTTCCGTGATCCCGAGCGCACCGGCCGGCGCGGGGCGAATCTCGTCATCTCGCCGGCCGATGGCCGGGTGATCGACATCCGCGAGGTCGATGAGCCGTCGTTCCTCGGTGGGCGCGCGATCCGCATCTCCGTCTTCATGAACGTCTTCAACGTCCATGTGAACCGGTATCCGGTGAGCGGCACCGTCGCCTACGTGCACTACAACCCCGGGAAGTTCATCAACGCCGCCGCCGACAAGGCCTCGCTCGAGAATGAGCAGATGTCGGTCGGGGTGCAGACCGGCCCCCACAAGGTCCTCTTCCGACAGATCGCGGGACTCATCGCCCGTCGCATCGTCACCTACTCGAAGGTCGGCGACTCGGCGGCGCAGGGCGAACGGATGGGGCTGATCAGGTTCGGATCCCGCGTCGATGTCTTCGTCCCGGTGGGGAGCACCGTCAAGACGAAGCTCGGGGAGAAGCCGCAGGCCGGCGTCACGGTCTTGGCGGAGCTCCCCTGATGGCCCGCCGGCGCTTCCCCCGCCCCTCGATGGTGATGCTCCCGAATGGCTTCACGCTCGGGAACCTCTTCTTCGGGATCTACGCCATCGTCTCGGCCTCGCGCGGCGACCACATGCTCGCGGGGTGGTGCATCGTGCTCGGCGGCTTCTGCGATGCGATCGATGGGCGCATCGCGCGGGCGACGAATTCTGGCTCGCCCTTCGGCGAGGAGCTCGACTCCCTCGTCGACGCGATCTCCTTCGGCCTCGCACCAGCCCTGATGATCTACTTCGCCGAGTTGAATAAGACGAAGTGGGATTGGCTCTTCGTCTTCTTCTACGTGGCCTGCGCGGTGATGCGCCTCGCGCGGTTCAACGTCGAGCAGGCGGGCGAGGAGACCAAGTCGGCGTACTTCACGGGGCTCCCGAGTCCGGCGGCAGGGGGCACCCTCGCGACGTACTACTGGTTCAGCCAGACCCCACTCTACCACGATCTCTTCGCCGGCTGGCCCTGGGAGACGATCCTCCGGTGGCTGATGCTCACGCTCAGCTTCCTCATGATCAGTTCCGTGCCCTATCGCGCCTGGCCCCGCTTCAGCTTCCGCACGATCGAGGGGACGCTCGGCATCCTCCTCCTCTTCTCCTCCATCGTCGCCCTCTTCGTCATGCCGCAGGCCTTCTTCTTCCCCGTCGGCGTCTCGTACGTCGTGTTGGGGATCGTGATGGCCCTCCTCCGTGGCGCCTTCGACCTGCCGTCCCCCCTGTCGGCCGAGGGGCACCCCGAAGCTCTCCCGACCCACACCGAGGATCACCGCTCGTGACCCGTTTCACCGTCAGCGTCAAGATCGTCCCCCGCCACGGCCTCCTCGATCCACAGGGGAAGGCGGTCACCGACGCCCTGCACACCCTCGGATTCGCCTCGGTGCGCGACGTGCATGTCGGACGCCTGCTCGTGATCGAGCTCGAGGCGGCGGATATCGCCGCCGCCCAGGCGAAGGTGCGCGAGATGTGTGAACGCCTCCTCGCCAATCCCGTCACCGAGGACTTCGTGATCGCGGAGATCGCCACGGCATGAAGGTCGGCGTCGTCACCTTCCCGGGCTCCAACTGCGACGAGGATGCGCTCCTCGCCATCCGTGAGCATCTCCACCTCGAGGCGATCCCCCTCTGGCACAAGGACCACGACCTGCAGGGCGTCGACGTCGTGATTCTCCCCGGCGGCTTCAGCTACGGCGACTACCTACGCGCAGGGGCGATCGCGCGCTTTGCGCCCATCATGCAGGAGATCGCGGCCCACGCGAAGCGCGGCGGACCGGTCATCGGGATCTGCAACGGGTTCCAGATCGCCTGCGAGGCGGGGCTGCTCCCGGGCGGCCTCCTCCGCAACGACCACCTGCAATTCCGCTCGATGCCGGTGACGCTACGGGTCGAGTCGACCGCCACCGTCTTCACCCGCGAGACGTCGAAAGGTGCGCTCCTGACGATGCCGATCGCCCATGGCGATGGGCGCTACTCCGCCGACGAGGCGACGCTTGACCGCCTCGAGGGAGAGGGCCAGGTGGTCTTCCGCTATGTCGACGCTGCGGGTCACCCCACCGCGGCCGCGAACCCCAACGGCTCGCTCCGCAACATCGCCGGCGTCTCCAACGCCACCGGTACCGTCGTGGGGCTCATGCCGCACCCCGAGCGCGCGCTCGACCCGCTCCTCGGTTCCACCGACGGCCTCGTCCTCTTTCGCTCGTTGCTGGCCCTCACCACGGCCTGATCCTCTCCGACTCCCAGTTCATGACCGCCCAGCGGACCCCGCCTTCGGCCTCTCCCGGTGCTCACCCCCGCCCCGGCGATCCGACGATCACGCCGGCCCTCGTCGCCGAGCATGGCCTCACGATGGACGAGTACGGCCGCCTGGAGCGGATGCTCGAGCGCACCCCCACCTTCACCGAACTGGGGATCATCAGTGCGCTTTGGAGCGAGCACTGCTCCTACAAGCACTCGCGCCCCGTCTTGAAGACGCTACCGACGCAGGCCCCCTGGGTCCTGCAGGGGCCCGGGGAGAACGCGGGCGTCATCTCCATCGGCGACGGCCTCGCCATCGCCTTCAAGATCGAGTCGCACAACCACCCCTCGGCGGTCGAGCCCTACCAGGGTGCCGCGACCGGTGTCGGCGGCATCCTGCGTGACGTCTTCACCATGGGCGCGCGCCCGATCGCGATGCTCAACTCACTCCGCTTCGGTTCGCTCGAGACCCCACGCGTACGCTACCTCGTCGCCGGCGTCGTGAAGGGGATCGGCGATTACGGCAACTGCGTCGGCATCCCCACGGTGGCGGGTGATGTGATGTTCGACCCCGCCTATGAGGGCAATCCCCTCGTGAACGCGATGTGCGTCGGGCTCCTGCGCGAGGACGAGCTGATCCGCGCGAAGGCCGAAGGGGTTGGCAACTCGATCATCGCGGTCGGGGCGCGGACCGGACGGGATGGGATCCATGGCGCCTCCTTCGCCTCGGAGGATCTGTCCGACGAGAACGAGGCCAAACGCCCGCGCGTGCAGGTGGGGGATCCCTTCACCGAGAAGCTCCTCCTCGAGGCCTCGCTCGAGCTCATCCGCAGCGGGCATATCGTCGCGATCCAGGACATGGGCGCCGCGGGGCTCACCTCCAGCAGCGCCGAGATGGCAGAGCGTGGGGACGTCGGCGTCACGATCGACACCACCAAGGTCCCGGTCCGCGAGACGGGGATGACCCCGTACGAGATTCTCCTCAGCGAATCACAGGAGCGGATGCTCGTCGTCGCCAAGCGCGGCCATGAGGCCGAGGTGCAGGCGATCCTCGCCAAGTGGGATCTCGTCGCCGAGGTGATCGGCGAGGTGATCGCCGAGCCGGTCTATCGCGTGACGGAGGGCGATCGCATCGTCGCCGAGTTCCCGGGCACGCGTCTCGTCACCGAGTGCCCGCAGTACCACCCCGAGGCCCGCGAGAGCGCGGAGGCCATCGCCCGTCGCACGCGTGACGTCTCGGCGATCGCACCCAAGGCCGAGGAGTCCGATCCGGCTTGGACCCTCGAGCGACTATTGCAGTCACCGACGATCGCGAGCAAGCACTGGATCCATCGGCAGTACGACTCCACGGTGCGCACGGGGACGGTCAGCGGCCCCGGTGCGGGCGACGCGGCGGTGATCCGCATCCGTGGCACCAATAAGGCGATCGCGGTGAAGACCGACTGCAACGGACGCTACGTCTATCTCGACCCGCGCGTCGGGGGGCGGATCGCCGTCGCCGAGGCGGCGCGCAACGTGGCCTGCACGGGGGCGACCCCACGGGCCATCACCAACTGCCTGAACTTCGGGAACCCGAAGAAGCCCGAGGTCTTCTTCCAGTTCCGTGAGGCGGTCTACGGGATGGGCGACGCCTGCCGAGCCCTCGAGACCCCGGTCACGGGTGGCAACGTCTCGCTCTACAACGAGAACCCGCAGGGGGCGGTCTACCCCACCCCGACGATCGGGATGGTCGGCGTGCTCGACGACGCCGCGCATGCCACTCGCATGACCTTCACCACCCCCGGCGACGCCATCGTCCTTCTCGGTGAGCACACCGATGAGCTGGGCGGCTCCGAGTATCTCAGCTGGATCCATGGCGTCGTGGCCGGTGCGCCGCCGCACTGCGACCTCGACCGCGAGCGGGCCCTGATCGGGACGATCCTCGAGGCGATCCGCGCCGGCCAGGTGCGCTCGGCACATGACTGCTCCGAGGGTGGGCTCGCCGTCGCGATCGCCGAATCGTGCATGGGGGACCGTGCCCGCGCGACCGGGGCCAGCATCGACCTCACGGCATGGGGTGAGCTTCCCACCCGCGCCCTCCTTTTCGGGGAGGCGCAGGGGCGCATCGTGGTCTCCACGGCGCATCCGGAGGCGGTGCTCGCGATCGCAAAACGCCACGGCGTTCCGGCGCAGGTGATCGGCGCGGTGACGGCCGCTGGCGAGGGCCTCACCATCACCACCGCACACGGCACCTGCACCGCTACGATCGACCGCCTCGCCTCCGCCTACCATGAGGCGATCCCGCGCGCGATGGCGCGTGCCGCCGCCGAGACGGTGACGGAGACGGGCGGAGGGACGCGCTGATGTGTGGCATCTTTGGCATCTCCGGGCACGCCGATGCGGCGGGCCTCACCCACCTCGGGCTCTACTCGCTCCAACACCGCGGCCAGGAGTCGGCGGGGATCGTCGCCGTGAAGGACGGTGCGGTGAACGTCCTCCGCGCCATGGGGCTCGTCTCCGACAAGTTCTCGGCGGAGTCGATGCGCACCCTGGCTGGCCCCGTCGCGATCGGCCATACGCGATACTCCACCGCCGGGTCGAGCACGATCGAGAATGCCCAGCCGGCGCTCGTGCGGTTCAGGGGGGGGCACATCGCCCTCGCACACAATGGGAACCTCACGAACGCCACCGAGGTGCGGCGGTCACTCGAGGAGGAAGGGTCGATCTTCAGCTCCACGATGGACTCCGAGGTCATAGTCCATCGCCTGGCACGCGCGAAGGCCGAGCGTCCGGAGGAGAAGCTCGCCGAGGCGCTCAATGGAATCGAAGGGGCGTACTCCCTCCTCGTGATCATCGGCGATACCCTCGTCGCGGCGCGGGACCCGCTGGGCTGGCGCCCGCTCGTGATGGGCCGCCTGAACGGGGCGAGGGTCTTCGCCTCGGAGAGCTGCGCCCTCGACATCGTCGGCGCGACGATCGAACGTGAGATCGCGCCGGGCGAGATCGTCGCCGTGGAGCCCGATGGAGCCGTGCGCACCATCCAGATGTCAGCGCCGGCGGAGCCGCGTCGCTGTGTCTTCGAGTACGTCTACTTCGCCCGTCCAGACTCTCGCGTCTTCGGCGGGTCGGTGGACCGCGCCCGCCGGGCCCTCGGGCGTCGGCTGGCCCAGGAGCACCCCGCGCCAGGGGCGGACTTCGTCTTCTCGGTCCCGGACTCCTCCAACTCGGCGGCCCTGGGGTTCGCCGAGGCGAGTGGCCTGCCGCTCGAGCTCGCGCTGATCCGCAATCACTACGTGGGGCGCACCTTCATCCAGCCCACCCAGCAGGGGCGCGACGAAAAGGTGAAGGTCAAGTACAACGCCGTCCGCGAGATCCTCGCCGGCAAGTCGGTGGTGATGGTCGACGATTCGATCGTGCGTGGGACGACGACGCGCGGGCTCGTCGCCCTCGTCCGAGCCGCCGGGGCCCGCGAGGTCCACATGCGCGTCTCCTCCCCCCCGATCACCGGGCCCTGTTATTACGGGATCGACACGCCCGATCGGGAACAGCTGATCGCCGCCAATCATTCGGTCGAGGAGATCGCTCGACGGATCGGCGTGGACTCGCTGGGCTACATCTCCCTCGAGGGGATGTTGGGGTCGGTCCCCGATGGCCCTTCGGGCTTCTGTCACGCCTGCTTCTCGGGCCAGTACCCCACCCAGCCGCCGACCGTCCCCGAGAAGCTCCGCCTCGGCTAGGATCGGCCCCGTGCCGCCATGAGGCGGAGGTTCGCAGTGCAGCAATCCGTCTTCTTCTTCGGAAACGGCTCCGCCGAGGGCACCAAGGACGACAAGGACCTCCTTGGCGGGAAGGGGGCGAATCTCGCGGAGATGACGAACCTCGGGGTCCCCGTGCCCCCCGGGTTCACCATCGGGTGCCCCCTCTGCGATCACTATCTCACCCATGGGAAGGCACCGGAGGGGCTGCGCGATGAGGTGGAGCGCGCGCTCACCCGGCTCGAGGGGGCGACCGGCCGACGCTTCGGCGACCGTCACAACCCCCTGCTCGTCTCGGTCCGCTCCGGCGCCCGCGTCTCGATGCCCGGGATGATGGAGACGATCCTCAACCTCGGCCTCACCGACGAGACCGTCCTCGGGCTCGAGACCCAGAGCGGGAACGCCCGCTTCGCCTACGACTCGTACCGCCGCCTCCTGCAGATGTACGGGGATGTGGTGCTCGGGGTGCCGATGCATGACTTTGAGCATCTGCTGGCCGCCAAGCGCCTCGTGAATGGCGTGAAGACCGATGCGGAGCTGCCGGCGGAGGCGCTCAAGGCCCTCGTCATCGAGTATCAGCAGCTCATCCAGTCCGCCACCGGTGCCCCCTTCCCCGCGGACCCACGGGTCCAGCTCTGGGGTGCGATCGAGGCGGTCTGGCGCTCATGGACCCTCAAGAAGGCAGTCGACTATCGCCGTGTGAACGGGATCCCCGAGACCCCGGGCACGGCGGTGAACATCGTCGCGATGGTCTTCGGCAACCTCGGCGATGACTCCGGCACCGGCGTCGCCTTCACGCGGGACCCCTCGACGGGCGCCCGGCGGTTCTACGGGGAATTCCTCGTCAATGCGCAGGGCGAGGACGTCGTCGCGGGCATCCGCACCCCCCTCCCGATCGAGGAGATGGCGACGCGGCTCCCGCAGGCCTATCAGGACCTCCTCCGCACGCAGTCCCTCCTCGAGCGGCACTTCCGCGACATGCAGGACCTCGAGTTCACCGTCGAGCGCGGGACGCTCTACCTCCTGCAGACCCGCACGGGGAAGCGAACGGCGGCCGCCGCGGTGCGCATCGCCTGCGACCTCGTGAACGAGGGGCTCATCTCCCGCCCCGAGGCGCTGCAGCGTGTGCCGGCGCACCAGCTCGACCAGCTCCTGCATCCCGTCATCGATCGCGCCAACAAGGTGACCGCCCTCTGCGCCGGTCTCCCGGCCAGTCCGGGTGCCGCGAGCGGGATCGCGGTCTTCGATGCGGACACCGCCGAGGCGCGTGCCGCGCAGGGCGATGCGGTCATCCTCGTGCGCGACGAGACCACGCCGGAGGATTTCCACGGGATGGTGGCCGCGAAGGCGATCCTCACCGCGCGCGGCGGGATGACCAGTCACGCCGCCGTCGTCGCGCGCGGGATGGGCAAGTGCGCCATCGTCGGATGTTCGGCCATCAAACTCGACCTGAGCAACAAGCGCTTCCTCGTGGGCGAGACCGAGATCCATGAAGGCGACTGGATCACCCTCGATGGCGGGACCGGTGAGGTCTTCGTCGGCGATCTCCCGACGATGCCGAGCGAGGTGATGCAGGTGAATGCTGGGACGCGAAAGGCCGACGAGTCGCCGGTCTATCGTGGCTTCGCCGAGCTCTTAGGGTGGGCCGATGCCCGCCGCCGCCTCAAGGTGCGCGCCAACGCCGATACCCCGCACGATGCCCAGGTGGCCCGCGGGTTCGGCGCCGAGGGGATCGGGCTCTGCCGCACCGAACATATGTTCTTCGATGGCGACCGCATCCACGCCATGCGGGAGATGATCGTCGCGCACGATGAGATGGGGCGTCGGCGCGCGCTGGCGAAGCTCCTGCCGATGCAGCGCGAGGACTTCGAGGGGATCTTCGCGGCGATGGACGGCTTTCCCGTGACCATCCGCCTGCTCGATCCCCCGCTCCATGAGTTCCTCCCGCATGGCGGTGAGGAGGCCAAGCTCCTCGCCCGGCGCGTCGGCCTCACCCGGCGCGACCTCATGCGCGTCGTCGAGACCCTCCGGGAGACGAACCCGATGCTCGGCCATCGCGGCTGCCGCCTTGGCGTCACCTATCCCGAGATCACGGAGATGCAGGCCCGCGCGATCTTCGAGGCGGCGGTCGCCTGCGTCCGCCGCGGGATGATCGTCCTCCCCGAGGTCATGATCCCCCTCGTCTCGACGGTCAAGGAGTTCTCGCATCAGCGGGCGATCGTTGACCGGGTCGCCGCGGAGGAGTTCCAAGCCCATGGCCTGCATGTGAAATTCCTCGTCGGCACGATGATCGAGCTCCCGCGTGCCGCGTTGACCGCGGCGCAGATCGCCGGCGCGGCAGAGTTCTTCTCCTTCGGGACGAACGACCTCACGCAGACCACCCTCGGCCTCAGTCGCGATGATGCGGGCCGATTCCTCCCACACTATGTGGCGCAGGGGATCTATCAGGATGACCCCTTCCAGGTCCTCGATGTCGACGGGGTCGGCCAGCTGATCACCATGGCGACGACGGCGGGGCGCGGGGCGCGGGCGGGCCTCAAGGTGGGGATCTGCGGCGAGCATGGCGGCGAGCCCCGCTCCGTGAAGTTCTGTCATCAGACCGGGCTCGATTACGTGAGCTGCTCCCCCTTCCGCGTCCCGATCGCGCGGCTCGCCGCCGCGCAGGCCGTCGGCGCGTAACCCTCTGTCGCACGCCCCCCGATGAGCGTCGTCCAGGAACTCCTCTCGCTACTCGAACTCGAGCCGCTCGAACACAACATCTACCGCGGACGCAATCGCGACCTCGGCACGGGCCGCGTCTTCGGCGGGCAGGTCTTCGCCCAGGCCTTGGTGGCCGCGCGCAAGACGGTCCCCGAGGGACGCGAGGCGCATTCGGTCCATGGGTACTTCCTCCGCGAGGGGGATCTCACCACGCCGATCGTCTACTTCGTCGATCGGCCCCGCGATGGCCGGAGCTTCACCAGCCGTCGCGTCACCGCCATCCAGCATGGCGAGGCGATCTTCCACCTCTCGGCGTCGTTCCATCTCGAGGAGTCCGGTCTCTCGCATCAGGTCGCGATGCCCGAGGTCCCGCCGCCGGAGTCACTGACGTCGGAGCTCGAGTTGATCCGAGCGCAGGCCGACAAGCTCCCAGCCCCCGTCCGGGCGATCTGGACGCAGGATCGCCCCATCGACGTCCGCTCGATCACCCCGCGCGATCCCTTCGAGCGGCCCACGCCCACGGGCCCCGATGCGGCCCGTCGTCAGGTGTGGTTTCGTGTGGTGGAGCCGATCGCTGACGCCCCGATACTCCATCAGGCCGTCCTCGCGTATGCATCCGACTACGGCTTCCTCCCGACAGCCCTCCGCCCACATGGTATCGGGACGCGTGACACGAGAGTGCTCATCGCCTCACTCGATCACACCATCTGGCTGCATCGTCCGTTCCGTGCGGACGAGTGGCTCCTCTATGTCTGCGATGCGCCGTCGACCGCCGGGGCACGAGGATTCGTGCGCGGCGAGGTCTTCACCCGAGAGGGTGTCTTGGTGGCCTCGGTGGCGCAGGAGGGATTGATACGGCTCAGGGAGCCGTCGGCGCGGTAAGCGCGGCCAACACCTTCCGCATGCGCGCGATCTCCGCACGCTGATCCGCATCGACATCGCTCGCGAATCCGAAGATCTCCGAGCGCTGCGCCGCATTCTGCGACCCGAAGAGGGCCGCGACCATCGCCAGCGCGCCCTCGTGATGCGCGATCATCCCTTCGAGGAAGCGTCGCTCGAACTCGCGTCCGGTGGCACGCGCGAGTGCCGCCATCGCGTCAGGCGAGAGCATCCCCGGCAGACGCACATGCCCCATCGCGGCATGGTCGTGTGTGCCCTGCCCTTCAGCCGCGGGGATCTGATGGTCGGCGAGCCAGTTGCGCATCCAGACGATCTCATCACGCTGCGAGACATCGATCCGCTCGGCGATCAACTGAATCTCGCGCCGCGTGGTCCGCTGCGGGACGAGGGCCACCATCTCCACCGCCTGGGCGTGATGGGCGATCATCCCTTGGATGAAGGCGATGTCCGCCTCACTGGGCCGCGACGCCGTCGCCGTGGTGGCCGTGGAACTGGTCGCACGCTCCTGCCCCGCCACCACCGCCGGAGCGGTGATGCCGAGCAGGAGCACGAGGATATGACTTGGGGTCCACATATCGAGTGGAGGCGGGGAGATTCGAACTCCCGTCTTACATGAGATCTTCCACAGCGTCTACGCGCGTATCCTGTCGATTGATGTCTCCGACCGCTGGCCGACAGGCCGCCCACGGTCGAATGAGTCCACGAGAGTCTCGTCCTTCGATGGTGAACGCACCGTCGGACCAGCCCAGATTTGCGATACCCATGTGTCGCCCCGGGCGGGCTACGACGTGGGCACTGCTGGGGTAAGGCTAGGCCTTACGCAGCGAGAGCGAAGTTGTTGTTCGCAGTTGTACAGTTCCCGAGGGTTTTACCAGGGACCCGAGGACCTGGGCGCGCAGCCATGGAGCCACCCACATAATCGAAACCGG
>CAXRBM010000081.1:0-5935 GCA_964228675.1 Gemmatimonadaceae bacterium | reverse complement strand
GCGGAATCGGCGAAGCTCCTCGCCCGCACCTTCGGCACGATGGAGGCGCTCACCCACGCCTCGGTCGAGGCGCTCGAGGCCGTGCACGGCGTCGGGGGGACCATGGCGGAGGCGGTCCATGCCTGGGCGCACGACCCGGCGATCCGCGACCTCCTCGCGAAGCTCGCCCGAGCCGGCGTGCGGATGGATGAACCGCAGGCGGCGGTGGCCGATGGTCCGTTCAAGGGATGCAAGGTGGTGCTGACGGGGACCCTCCCCACCCTCGCCCGCGGGGACGCGACGGCACTGATCGAAGGGGCCGGCGGGAAGGTCACCAGCGCCGTCTCCAAAGCGACCGACCTCGTCGTCGCGGGTGAGGAGGCCGGGAGCAAGCTCGAGAAGGCGACCGCCCTCGGGATTCCAGTGATCGACGAGGCCGAACTCTTGCGCCGCCTCGGGCGCTGACCGTTCATTCCCACCCGCCGATGGCCTCCTCGCCCGATCCCCTCGCCCTGACGTCGGTCCCGCACACCTCGCTGCGTGCCTTGCGCTCCGCGTTGGTGCGCGACCTCGGCGATGGCTTCGCGAGCGTCCTGCAAGAGGCGGGATTCGCTGGAGGGGCCTCGGTCCTCGATGCCTTCGCGGCCTGGTGCGGCCGGTCGGGGCTCGCGGCACCGGCGGCCCTGCCGATCGAGACCTTTCATGCCGGGCTGGCGCGCTTCCTCGCCGAGGCGGGGTGGGGCCGGATCACCGTGACCCCGCTGGGGGAGGCGGTGCTCGCGATCGACTCGGCGGATTGGGCCGAGGCCGACCCTGACGCCCCGATGCCCTACCCGTCGTGCTACTACTCGGCCGGGATGTTCGCCGACCTGCTCGGTCGGGTCGCCGATGCACCGGTCGGGTGCATGGAGGTCACGTGCCAGTCGAGTGGCGCGACCCACTGCCGATTCCTCGTGGGGAATCCGGAGGTCATGGCGCATGTGTATCAACGGATCACGGAGGGCGCAGGCTACCAGGACGCCTTAGATGAGCTCGCCTGAGCGGCCGTAGTACCCCCGACGTGCGGTTGCTGGCCCCTGCCCGTTCGGATAGTTTGAGCCGTATCCCCTCTCGACACGCTATGGCATTCTGGGACCGCCTCTTCGGCGGCCGTTCTGAGTCCACGTTCGCCCGGCAGCGCCTCGATTATCTGAACGAGGCGTTGGTACTGGAGCGCCAAGGGGATTTCGACGCGGCGGTGACGAGCTATCGATTGGCCTTGCGGGAGCACCCGACCGATCTCCGCATCCTGCAGAACATGGCGATCGCCTTGACCAAGGTCGGACGCGTGGAGGAGGCGATCCGCGCATACCGTCGGGCCATCGAGGTCGATGCGACCGCGAGCGGTGCACAATACGGGCTGGCCTTCTTGCTCATCAAACGCGGTGATGCCGTCGGGGCCGCGGCACATCTCGAGGCCTTCCTGGCCCACCCCCCAAGGGGGGAAGATGCCGCCCGCTGGATCGCGCACGCGCAGGCCACGCTCGATCAGCTCCATGGCGCGAGCGGTGGGGCGGGTGAGCCGACGCGGAGCTGAGATGGGCACCACCATCGCGATCGTCAGCCAAAAGGGCGGGGTCGGAAAGACGACGACCTCGGTGAATCTCGCCGCCGCCTTCGCGCGGCGCGGCCTTCGCACCTTGCTCGTCGACACCGATCCCCAGGGCTCGGTGCGCTTCGGGGTGGGACTCCGACAGGGCCATCCCCAGTACGGCTTCGCCGATTATCTCCTCGGCCTGCGCGGCCTCCGTGAGATCCTGCTCCCCACCACCCTCCCGTGGCTGCGAGTGATGCTGGCTGGGAGCGTGACCGAGGCGGCCGACCATACGGCCTATCAGGAGGGGATCGCCTCCTCCGACCTCTTGGCCCTGATGCTTGGCGAGGCGAGCGAACGGTGCGATATCGTGTTGCTGGACACGCCACCGGGGCTCGGCCCGGTCACGCGCGCCGCGCTGACCTGTGCCGATCGCGTGCTCGTCCCGCTGCAGGCGGAGCCCCTCGCGCTCCAGACCACCCCGCAGATCCTGCGTGGGATCCAAGACATCGTGACGCAGCACGAGCGGCTCATCTTCGACGGGATCCTGCTCACGATGTATGAGGCGGGGAACCCCGCCTGTGAGACGACGGCGAATTACATCCGACAGAAGGTGCCGGCGCACCTCATGATGGATCTGGTGATCCCGCGGAGCTCGGCCGCCGCCGAGGCCTTCGCGACGGGCCAACCGGTGGTGGTGCGCTCGCCAGCTGATCCCGCGTCGCAGGCGTACGTGAACCTCGCGACGCGCCTGGCCGAACGGTTAGGCTTCTGATGATAGGATCGTGTGGACGTGCCACCCCGCGCGCGGTGCGCCACTGGGGCTTCGCGTCCCTCTCCCTCGCCCTGCTCCTCGGGTGTGAGACTCCCGTCGCGTCGGAAGGCGAGCTCAATGCGATCGAATTCTCCGGCATCCCCTTCCCCGCCGTGATCGTCGGCGACACGCTGCGAGACTCGGTCGGCGTCGCGACACCGCTCCAGGCGACGGCCTACGATGGGCGCGGCGCCGTGATCGCCGGTGTCGACTTCCGCTTCCTCTCGCCGGATACGGGCGTCACGATCGGCGCGACGGGATTCCTCACCACGACACGTGCGAGTGGGACGATTCGTGTCTTCGCCTCGCTCGGTACGCTCCAGAGCGCTCGACGGACGATCGTCGTGACCCCTCGCCCTGATACCGTCAGTGCGATGGGGTCGACGCGCCTCACCCTCGACTACGTGCTCCCCGATGGTGCCGCGAATCTGACCAGCGACATCGGCGTCTCGGTTCGCAACCTCTCGGGCCCGACGGCGACGCCTGGCAACGTCGTCGGATGGCCGGTGCGTTGGCAGCTGATCTACCGTGGTGACACGTTGTCGCCAGGCGATACGACGATCGCCGTGCTCCAGAGCAACGCCGGCCGGCGGGGCGTCGTCGATACCACCTCGACGAGCGGGATATCCATCCGACGACTTCGGGTCTTCTCGAATCGACTCCCGGTGGCGACCGACAGCTTCCAAGTGGTGGCAGAGGTTCGGCGACATGGCCGTCCGGTGGCGGGAAGTCCGATCCGCTATTGGGTCCGCATCGCCCCGAAGAGCTGATCGCCCCAGAGCGGCCGGCCTGACCGCCTCACCTTGGCGCGGCGCGCTCGAGTGGGATCACGGATGGCGTCGCCCCACGCTCGCCTACCCACTCGGCGGTATCCGTAGCGAGCAGGGTGACGGTCGAGGGGCGGGGTGAGGAGATAGGGGCCACGATCCGTCCACCGGCGCGCACCGTACGGACCGCAGCGTCCACCAGCCGCGCCCCATCGAGGGCGGCGGCACGGAAGGTCCCCTCGGTGAAGGGCACCCCATCGGCCCACCCGATGACGCGCGCGGCCGAGGTGAAGAGGGAGGCGTCGGGATCCGTGACGATCACCATCAGGTCGAGCCGTGCCTGGAGACCGGCGGCGAACGCCGCATAGCGTCCGCCGAGGAGCACCGCGCCCCCTGATTCGGCGAGCCCGAGAAGCGCCTGTAAGCGATCGAGGGCCTCGAGCGACGGCGATACGGCATACGTTCCTTCCCTCTCACGGCGCTCGGGACTCTCGCTGGAAGATGAAGTCGCGGCACCAACGGAGGCACCCCAGAGATCCCCCGCACGGAACCGCGCCTCGCGTCCGCACTGCATGCACCCCGCCGTCCCGCGACGCAGGTCGCGATCGACCACTTCCGACGCGACGACGACGAGGGGGGTCGGGCGGTGATCGGCGGGGCACTGCAGCCGTTCGACGAGTTCGAGGCGCATGAGGGGAGTGCGAATCGGGCTGGTGCGCGCGTGAGACTCGCGGCGTGCGCGTCTAGCTCCGCGCGAGCCGGATCTCCTCGACGTCGATGTGCGCGGGGCGGGTCACCGCCCATGCCACGGCCTCGGCGACATCCGCGGCGCGCAGCATCTCGGTGCGCGAGGGGAGATACGGGGACGTGTCAGGATCGTGGGGATCCCAGAGCGCGGTATCGGTCGCGGCGGGGGAGACGAGGGTCGCCCGCACCCCCGAGCCACGGGTCTCCATGCGCAGGGTCTCGTGGACGGCGCGCAGTGCATGCTTGGAGGCCGCATAGGTCGCGTTGCCGGGAAAGACGGCCCGGTCGGCCACCGAGCCGATCGTCACGATGTCACCCGAGCCGCGGGCGCGCATGGCGCTGAGGAGATCACGGGTGAGCCGCAACGGGGCGGCGACGTTGAGGGCGAGCGCGAGGTGGAGGTCCGCGTCGCTCGCGGCCTCGATCGCCGCCAGCGGGAAGCTCCCCGCGGCATGCACCACGATGTCCGGCGCCCCATCAAGGGCGGTGCGCACGCGGGCGGCGAGCCGCTCCGTCGCCCCGGGTTCGGTCAGGTCGGTCGCGAGCGCGAGGGCCCCGTGGCCCAGCTCGCCCGCCACGCGGTCCAACGCCGCCGCATCCCGCGCGACGAGGACCGCGCGTGCGCCGAGGGCGGCGAGCGCCCGCGCCGTCGCCTCACCGATCCCGCGTGAGGCCCCGGTGACGAGCGCCGTCCGCCCCGCGAGCGGACGGCTCATCGCGACGAGGTGTGCGCGTAGGCGAGTCGCAGGAACTCGTCGCGCGTCTTGGCGTCGTCCTTGAAGCTCCCCCGCAGCGCCGAGGTGATCGTGCTCGAGGCCTGCTTCTCCACCCCGCGCATCATCATACAGAGGTGCGAGGCCTCCATCACGACGCCAACGCCTTCGGGTCGCAGCACCTCCTCGATCGCCTCCGCCACCTGCTGCGTGAGACGCTCCTGCACCTGCAAGCGGCGCGCGAAGACCTCGACGATGCGCGGGAGCTTGGAGAGTCCGACGATCCGCCCGTTCGGGATGTAGGCGATGTGCGCCCGCCCGAAGAAGGGGAGCATATGATGCTCGCAGAGGGAGTAGAACTCGATGTCGCGCACCATCACCATCGAGGCGTGTTCCTCCGCGAAGACCGCGTCACCGACGACGTCTGCGACATCCATCCCATACCCGCGGGTGAGCCACGACATCGCCTTCGCGACGCGCTCCGGCGTCTTGATGAGTCCCTCGCGCGCGGGATCCTCCCCGACGAGCTCGAGCTCGCGCCGGATGATCCCCTCGAACTCCGCCATCCGCGCCGCCGCCATGGGCGGTGCCGCCTCGAACTGATCCGAGCCGGTGATCGGCTTGGTCGGGTGCCCCATGGGCTTACCGCCCGTCGTATTCGACATACTGATTCTCCGTCTCCCAGAGCTTGAGGCGTGCGAGCCGTGCGGGGGCGACGGCGGGCGCAAGGACGCGCCAGATGGCGAGCACGAAGTTCTCCGTGCTCGGGATGATCCCCTGCATGAAGGGGACCTCGAGGTTCAGGTTCTTGTGATCGACATGCTCGACGATCTCGCGCTCCACCACCTGCTTGATGTCGCGGAGGTTCACCACGAAGCCGGTGACCGGGTCGATCCCCCCTTCCACCGTCACCTCGAGGGTGTAGTTGTGCCCGTGCCAGTTCGGGTTGTTGCACTTCCCGAAGAGCCGCTGGTTCTCCGCGTCACTGAGCGTCGGGTTGAAGACGCGGTGCGCGGCGTTGAAGCGGACGATGCGGGTGATCTGGACGACGGACATGGCAGAGAGATCGGGCAAAGGGACGATCGGGCCGGTGCGCCCGCTTCCTCATGAATCCCCGATGTGGCATCGAGGTTCCGTGAGGGGAAGAGCGCCGGGGCCCCGTCCCACTGGAACGAGGCCCCGGCAGAGGTGGGAGCGAAGAGAGGTTTTTGAAGCCCTGTCGAATGCATGAGGCCCTCACCCTACGTCCGTCTTCCCGGCATCCGGGCATGGCGTCGGCAGAGATGTCGGATCCGCTTCGGAGGACTTATCGGCTCAAAAAGTGAATTCTCTCCGTCCCGTC
>CAXRBM010000080.1:0-7196 GCA_964228675.1 Gemmatimonadaceae bacterium | reverse complement strand
GTCGCCGAGGCGATCGAGAAGGTCCCCGAGGTCCGGAAGCTCTACGAGCAGGACGAGCGCCACGCGCAGCTCTTCGATTTCGCCATCGCGCTCGAAGGACTCTCCCGCCACGCCGGCGTCCACGCCGCGGGGATCGTGATCGCGCCGGGCCCGCTCGACGACTACGTCCCCGTCTGCACCGCGGAGTCGAAGGGGAGCGGTGGGAGCGGCGACGAGCGCGTGGTGGTCACGCAGTACGACATGGTCGCGCTCGAGAAGGCCGGGATGCTCAAGATGGACTTCCTCGGCCTCACGACCCTCACGATCCTCACCGATGCACTGCGCGCCATCCGGGAGCGTCGGGGTGTGACGATCGACCTCGACGCCCTCCCGCTCGACGACGAGGCCACCTACCGGATGCTCCGGGCGGGGCGCACGGCGGGCGTCTTCCAGTTCGAATCGCCGCTCGCCACCGACATGGTGCGCGGGATGCGCGCCGACCGCTTCGACGACCTCGTCGCCTCCAACGCGCTGATGCGGCCCGGCCCGCTCGATGCGGGGATGCACAAGGTCTATCAGCGCCGCAAGAAGGGGGAGGAGCCGGTCGCGTACCAGCTCCCCGAGCTCGAGGAGATCCTCGCCCCCACCTACGGCGTCATCACCTATCAGGAGCAGGTGATGCGGATCGCGCAGCGGCTCGCGGGGATCTCCCTCGCTGAAGCCGACGTGCTCCGCAAGGCCGTCGGCAAGAAGGACGCCGAGCTCATCAAGCAGGAGCTCGGGAAGTTCACCGCGAAGGCGGTCGCCAACGGCTTCCCGCCCAAGGTGATCGACGACATCGCGGGGCAGATCGAGACCTTCGGTCGCTACGGCTTCAACAAGTCGCACTCGGTCGCCTACTCGATCCTCTCGTACCACACCGCCTACCTCAAGGCGCACTACGCGCCGGAGTTCATGGCGGCGGTCCTCTCCGCCTGTATCGGCGACACCGATGCGGTGGTGAAGTACATCAACGAGGCGCGTGACCTCGGACTCGAGATCCTCCCGCCGGACGTGAATGAGTCGGGGTGGAAGTTCACTGTCATCGGTGACACGCGGATCCGCTTCGGGCTCGGCGCCATCCGCAACGTCGGGCACTCTGCGGTGGAGTCGATCCTCGCGGCGCGCGCCGAGCAGCCCTTCACCTCGCTCTACGACCTCTGCGAGCGGATCGACCTCCGCACCTGCAATAAGCGCGTGCTCGAGGCGCTCATCCATGCCGGCGCCCTCGACGGGCTCGGCGGCCATCGTGCGCAATACATCGCCGCGCTCGATGGCGCGATCCAATCGGCCTCGCTCGCGCAGGCGGAGATCGCCACCGGGCAGGGCTCGCTCTTCGGCGACGTGGCCGATGCGCCGGTTGACGGCGCCTCCAAGGCGCCGCTGCTCCCCGTCCTCCCGAACATCCCCCCGCTCTCGGAGTCGGCGCGCCTCACGCAGGAGAAGGCGATCCTCGGCTTCTACATCTCGGGGCACCCGCTCGCCCCCTTCCGCGCCGAGTGCGAGCTCCTCGCGTCGCACACCGTCGCCCAGCTGGGAAGCTGGACCTCGGAAGCGATCACCTTGGCCGGCGTGATCACCGCGATCAAGCGGCAGGTGAGCAAGAAGTCAGGGAACGAGTTCGCGCGCCTCACCGTGGAGGACTTCGCCGGCTCCGCCGAATTGTTGGTTTTCCCCGAGGCGTGGGCCGCGATCGGGGATCGGGTGCAGGTCGATGTCCCCGTCCTGATCAGCGGAGGGTACTCTCGCCGAGACCAGGACGCGGAGAACCCGACCTTCATCGTCGAGAAGATCACGCGCCTCGCCGAACTCCGAGCCACGGGGCAGTTCGCCATCGCGCTGGAGCTCGATGCCGAGGCGAGGCTCCCCGCCGACGTGGTCCGCGACGTCCGCGCCGTGGCGGAGGCCCATCCCGGGTCGGCGCCGCTGGAGCTACGTTGGAAAGGTCGCGACGGGCTCCCGGCGCGACTCCGTTCGACCTCCCTCAAGGTGGCCGCCGCTGGCCCCGCGCTGGGAGAACTTCGCGCACTGCTCGGGGACGAGCGGGTGCGCCTCGTCCGTGGAGGCTGACCATGGGAACCTCGCTCCTCGAATTCGAGAAGCCGATCGCCGAGCTGGAGCGCCAGATCCAGGAGCTCCGGGAGAAGGCGGAGGCACAGAAGCTCGACCTCTCCGCGGAGATCGCGCCGCTGCAGGAGCGGCTCGCCGAGCTCCGTCGGGATACGTACAAGAACCTCACCCCGCTCCAGCGCGTGCAGGTGGCCCGCTCGTCGCGCCGCCCCTTCACTCTCGATTACATCCGGCTCGCCTTCAGCGACTTCATCGAGCTGCACGGTGACCGCGCCTTCCGCGATGACCCCTCGATCGTCGGCGGGTGGGCGCGGCTCGATGGCGACACGGTGATGATCATCGGACAGCAGCGCGGACGCGACACCAAGGAGAACATCCACCGCAACTTCGGGATGCCGCACCCCGAGGGGTATCGCAAGGCGCTGCGCCTGCTCAAGCTCGCGGAGAAGTTCCAGGTCCCCGTGCTCACCTTCATCGACACACCGGGCGCCTGGGCGGGGCTCGGCGCCGAGGAGCGTGGGCAGTCGGAGGCGATCGCGCGCAACCTCCTCGAGATGAGCCAGCTCACCGTCCCGATCATCGCGACGGTGATCGGCGAAGGGGGCTCCGGTGGCGCCCTCGCCCTCGGCGTCGCCGACCGCGTGTTGATGCTCGAGCACTCCGTCTATTCGGTGATCACCGTGGAAGGATGTGCCGCCATCCTCTGGAAGGATGGGAAGAGCCCCGAGATGCGCGAGAAGGCGGCGAGCTCGCTCCGCATCACCTCGCCCGAGCTCCTCGCGCTCAAGGTGATCGACGAGGTGATCCCCGAGCCCCCGGGCGGTGCGCATGCCGACCATGAGGCCACGGCGAAGGCGGTGCACGACGTGATCCTCCGGCATCTCGACGAACTCAAGCGGCTCAAGCCCGACAAGCTCGTCCGCAAGCGGCGCGAGAAGTACCTCCGCATGGGGAGCTTCACGACGTGACCGTGGCGGTGGCGACCCATCTGGTCGAGGTCGAGTTCAAGGGGAATCGGCGGGCCTTCTACACCTGGTCAGGGGAGACGGCGCCGGCGCCGCGCACCCCGGTGATCGTGCAGGTGGAACGCGGCGAGGACTTCGCGCGCGTCCACAGCGTGGGCGAGCTCGCGGAGAAGCGGAAGGCGGGGACCACGCACGGCAAGGCCTCGCCCGAGACCTTGCCCGCGATCGTGCGCCTCGCGACGCCCAAGGAGATCGATACCGCGGTCCGGCTCCGCGCCGACGAGGACGCGGTGCGCCGCGCCGCGATCGAACTCGTCCGCGAGCTGAAGCTCGACATGAAAGTCTCGGACACCGAGTGGCAGTGGGATCGGCGGCGCCTCACCATCTACTTCACCGCGGAGGAGCGTGTCGACTTCCGCGACCTGGTGCGGAAGATGGAGCGGCGCTTCTCGACCCGTGTGCACATGTGGCACATCGGGGTGCGCGACGAGGCCAAGCGCCTCGATGGCGTGGGGCGCTGCGGTCGTCCCTTCTGCTCGAGCACCTGGCTCCCGCAGCTCAACCCCGTGAAGTCGAGCGCCGCGAAGGATCAGCGCCTCTCGACGCTCAATCCTGGGCAGATCTCCGGCACCTGTGGCCGGCTGATGTGCTGCCTGCGCTACGAGCACGAGTTCTACGTGCAGCAGCGCAAGCGCTTCCCCAAGGAGGGGAAGCTCCTCACCACCGCGGTCGGTGAGGAGAAGGTCATCTCGAACGACATCTTCCGCGAGCGTGTGACGCTGCGCAACATCGCCGGGGAATACCGCACCATCGCGCTCGCGTTGCTCCGGCATGAACTCGGCGAAGGGCCGATGCCCGAGCCCGATGAGGTGACCGAGCACGACCAGGAGGGGGACGATCACGAGGAGGAGCGCCTCCCCGTCGTCCCGCTCGCGCGCGCCACACCACGCGAGCGTCCGCCTGAGCGTCCGCCGGAGCGTCCACGTGCGTCCCAGCGCCCCGAGCGCTCACGCCCCACCGAACGTCCTGCGACGCCTGCGCCGCAGTCCACTGAGCGCACCACGCCCGAATCGCGCGACGAATCCCGTCGCCCCAAGCGCCGCCGCGGCCGTCGCGGCGGTCGTCGTGGACGCGGCGATGGGAGTACCGGCGGCGACGCGCCTTCCACCTGACCCACGCGATGTCCTCGTTCTTCATCACCTGCGCCATCGACTACGCGAACGGCGATCCCCACCTCGGCCACGCCTTGGAGAAGATCGGCGCCGACGCGATCGCGCGGGCGCACCGCCAGCTCGGGGACGACGTCTGGTTCCTCATCGGGATGGACGAGCATGGGCAGAAGGTGGCGCAGACCGCCGAGGCCGCCGGGGTCGCGCCCCAGCGGTTCGTCGACGGGGTCGCCGAGCGCTTCACCGCGATGTGGACGACGCTCGGGATCTCACACGATCAGTTCATGCGCACCTCGCACGCCGCGCATCACACGGCCGTGACCGAGCTCCTCGAGCGGATCTTCGCGAACACCCCCGACGCCTTCTATGAGCGCTCCTACACCGGGCAGTACTGCGTCGGGTGCGAGAGCTTCAAGCAGGCCGCCGATCTCCATGACGGGCGCTGCGCGCTGCATCCGACGCGCACACTCGAGGAGGTCACCGAGCGGAACTGGTTCTTCCGGCTCTCGGCGTACACCGAGCGCCTGAAGGCCCACTTCGCCGCGCACCCCGAGTTCCTGCAGCCCGAGCATCGGCGCAACGAGATCCTCTCGCTGCTGGAGCAGGGGCTCGACGACATCTCCGCGAGCCGGGCGCGCATCGCCTGGGGTGTCCCCTTCCCGCAGCCGATCTCCACGGGCGAGACGCAGACCACCTACGTCTGGTTCGATGCCCTCCCCAACTACTGGACCGCGCAGTTCTTCCCGGGCTCGCGGGCGCCGTGGCCTGCGTCCCTGCATGTGGTCGGCAAGGATATCACGCGCTTTCACACCGTGATCTGGCCCGCGATGCTCATGGCCGCCGGCCTCCCTCTCCCCGCACAGGTCTGGGCGCATGGCTTCATCACGCTCGGGGGCGAGCGCTTCTCCAAGTCGGCCGGGGTGAAGCTCGAACTCAGGGAGGCGATCGCGCGCTTCGGCCCCGATGCCTTCCGCTACTACCTGCTGCGCGACATTCCCTTTGATGGCGACGGCGCCTTCTCGTGGGAGCGCTTCGAGGCGGTCTACACCGCCGAGCTCGCCAACGGACTCGGGAATCTCGCGAGCCGCACCACCGCGATGGTCGAGAAGTACTGTGATGGCATCGTCCCCGCTGGCGCGCGCACGGCAGCGGACGAGGCCGACCTCGCCGACTACGCCGCGGCCCGCGCCGCGCTCGACGGCTCGCGGGGCTACCCGCTCCATGAGGCCTTGGCTGCGATCGTCCGCACGATCGGGCGCGCCAACCAGGCGATCCAAGACGCCAAGCCCTGGGTCCTCGCCAAGGACCCCGCGAACCGCCCCGAGCTCGAGGGCGTCCTTGCCTCCCTTGTGCGCCAGCTGGCCCGCCAGGCGGTCTACCTCGCCCCGTTCATGCCGGGGAAGGCCGAGGCCCTCTGGACCGCCCTGGGCGGCCCTGGAACTGCCGTTGGGACCTCCTTTGCCGCCGCCGACGCCCTCGACTGCACTGGATGGCGGGTGACCAAGGGGGCGGGGCTCTTCCCCCGCCCCGAGCCCCCCGCGACCGACCACTGACGGTCGCTTAGAAGGCGACCTTGGGGGTCTCGCGCGCGGCCTCCGACTCCACCTCGAAGTACTCGCGCGCCGCCGCGCCGGCGAGCCCCGCGACCATCACCGCCGGGAAGCGACGGATGTAGGTGTTGTACTCCCGCACCACGGTGTTGTAGTCGGTGCGCGAGACCGCGATCCGGTTCTCCGTCCCCGCGAGCTCGTCCTGGAGCCTGAGGAAGTTCTGATCGCTCTTGAGCTGCGGATAGCTCTCGGCGATCGCGAGGAGCCGGCCGAGCGCACCGGTCATCGCCTCGTTGGCACGCGCCATCTCGCCGACGTTCCCACCGCGCACCGCTCCCGCAAGACCCGCGCGCGCCTCCGCGACCTCGGTGAAGATCGTCATCTCCTGCTTCGCGAACCCCTTCACCGTCTCGACGAGGTTCGGCACGAGATCGGCGCGGCGCTGCAGCTGCACCTCGATCTGCTGCTTGGCCGCGGCGGCGGCCTCGTCCTTGGTCTGGATCGAGTTATAGGCCCCGATGCCGAGGAAGGCGAGGATCGCGACGACGGCGAGGAGGATGAGTGGCAGGCGCTTCATAGGGTCAGGTCTCAGGGGAGAGGGGTCAGGGGACAGGGCACAGGATCCTTCGGTCTTCAGCTGCCAGCATCGACGAATCGGACGAACCGCTCCACGCCCTCATGATACCCGGTGAGGACGGCATCGGCCTCACCGGTGGGGATCGCCGCGGTCCCCGCGACATGCGCGAGCACGCGCAGGAAGGGGGCGGGATCGAACCCCGCGCGTGCGGCGGCGCGGCGCACCACCTCGGCGGCGTCCGCCGGGATCGACTCGCCATGCAACCGGAGGAGCGTGCGGAAGAGGACGAGCACCGCGGACTTGGTCGCGGCGAGGAGTTGCAACTCACGCGCGGCATCGCCGTCGGCGGCGAGGATCCCCTGCCGGATGGCGAGGAGTTTGCCCATCGCCTCGAACTCGAGCTGATGGCGCAGATGGGCGGGATCGACCGCCGCCACGCCGGTCGGGAGCGCACCGACGAGCAGCTCATGCCGCTCGAGGATGTCCGCGACCTCGATCGCGAAGATGTCGCGGCTCGTGCGCCACTCCCCCTCGGTCATGATCAGCGGCGCAGGGTGACCGGCGGCGATCCACGCATGCGTGGTGCGCGCCACCGAGCGGAGCGCGCTCGGGGTGAGGGTGCGCACGAGGACGAGGATGTTCCGCGCGCCCGATGAGGCCGTGCCACCGGCACGCGCCGCCGAGCCGTAGAGCACCACCGCCACCAGGTCGGCGCCAAGCGCCGTCTGGAGTCGCTGGGTGAGTTGGTCCTGCGTGATCGTCGCCTTGGCCATCGTCAGAATCTCCCGCTCGAGCCGCCACCAGAGAAGCCACCCCCGCCACCGAACCCACCGAATCCTCCCCCGCC
>CAXRBM010000079.1:0-2802 GCA_964228675.1 Gemmatimonadaceae bacterium | reverse complement strand
TACGTGGTGTTCGGGTTCGAGGTGATGGTCATGGTCGGGGCGCTCTCGACCGTGTTCGGGATGTTCTATCTCGCGGGGATCCCGCGCCTGACCATGACGGTCGGGTACGACCCCCGCTTCAGCCACGGCAGCTACGGGATCTTCTGCGAATGCGCTCCCGAGAAGCTGGTCGAGGCCGAGTCGATCCTGCGCCGTCATGGTGCGGTGGAGGTGCGCGGTGAGAAGTGATCGGATGCAGGTCTCGCGGCTGGCGCTCGTGGCGCTCATGCCGTTCCTCCTCTCGGCGTGCACGCAGGAGGAGTGGCTGACCGACATGAAGCAGCAGCCCTCCGTCGGCACCTGGCAGATGTTCACCCTGACGGACACGGCGGCGGGGGAGCAGACCCCGTTCCGTGGGAATCCGTCGGGCTCGGTCCCGATCACGGGGACGGTCGTCGCGGGGTGGCAGGTCTCGTACCAGCCCCTCCCGCAGGTGATCGACTCGATGTCGGGGCTCGTGAATCCGGTGGCCGCCGATGCGCGGTCGCTCGAGAATGGTCACAAGCTCTATCAGATCAACTGCGCCGTCTGCCATGGCGACGTGGGCGATGGGAAGGGCGGGCTCGCCCAGCTCAATCCGGGATACGCCTTCGCCCCGAGTCTCATGACGGAGTCGGCGCGCGGGCGCACCGATGGCTACCTCTTCGGGATGCTGCGGAATGGCCGCGGACTGATGCCGTCGGCGAACCGCATCCCCGAGGCGATGCGCTGGGATGTCGTGAACTACGTGCGTGGGCTGCAGGGCAAGTATGCGGTCGCCACGGGACCGGTCGGCTTCCCGGGGCAGACGGGGACGGCCCTTCCGGGGCACTCGGTGGTCGGCCCGACGGTGCCGGCGAAGTTCGTGAAGCCGAGCGTCGAGGGGATCGTCGAGAAGAAGAAGGCCGAGGGTGAGTCGCATGGAGCGGCCGCGGGGAAGGCGGACGCCGGTCACAATGGAGGTCACGAATGAGCGGCCAGCAGCACTACTCTCCGCCGCGCGATCAGCTCGTCGGGGTGCTCAAGACGAAGGAGATGCCGGCGGGGCTCAAGACGGCCGCGCTCGGGCTCGCCGTGCTCGGCCTCGGGCTCTTCGCCTTCGGCGCCGCGACCGGTGAGGCACGCGCCTGGCAGGCCTTCCTCGTCAATTGGCTCTTCTTCACCACGATCGCCTCGGCCGGCGTGATGTTCGTCGCCGTGCAGCGCATCGTGACCGCGCGCTGGTCGCGTGGGATCATCCGGTTTCTCGAGGGGTTCGTCGCCTTCCTTCCGTTCGCCGCGATCGGGCTCCTGATCATCGTCTTCGGTGGGAAGAGCCATCTCTATCCCTGGTGGGATCTCGTGGGGACGGGGGAGTTGATCCCGGAGAAGGAGCTCTACTTCGGGCGTGCGTTCTTCTATGCGCGCTCGATCATCGCCTTCGGGGTGTTGCTGCTGCTGCAGGTCTGGTACATCTGGACCTCGGTGCGCCTCGATGTGGGCGTGACGCCCGAGTTTGGGGCCAAGTGGGCGGCGGGGCTACGGGCGAAGATGCGCGCCGGCTTTGGTGAGGAGCGTCGTGAGCTCCACTCCACGCACTCGTTGCAGGGGAAGCTCGCCGTCGCGATGGCTCTCGTCTTCGGCTTCGGTTGGTGCGTCCTCGCGTGGGACCACTCGATGTCGCTCGACTATCACTTCTTCAGCACGATGTACGGGTGGCAGGTCTTCATGGGGGGATGGTTGGTCTCCCTCATGGTCCTCGCCGTCCTGCTTCGTTGGTGGAAGGGGCAGTTCCCGGAGCTCCCGGAGCTGATCACCGAAAAGCACTATCACGATGTCGGGAAGCTCGGGTTCGCGTTCACCGCCTTTTGGGGTTACCTGACCCTCTCGCAGTTCCTCATCATCTGGTACGGCAATCTGGCCGAAGAGACGCACTTCTTCACGCTCCGGTTGACGGGCGCTTGGTCGACCACGACGATGCTCGCGGCGATCCTGACCTTCGTCGTGCCGTTCTTCGGGCTGCTCTCGGTGAAGGCCAAGACCTTCTCGCCGACGATGATCCTCTTCGCGACGAGCTCGTTCCTCGGGCTCTGGTTCTCGCGGTACACCGAGATCTATCCGTCGATCTACGGCACGCGGGTGACACAGGCGCCGCTGGGGGTCTGGGAGATCGGGATCTTCGCCGGATTCCTTGGCCTCTTCGCCTGGAGCTATGCGCAGTTCATGGACGCCTTCCCGAAGGCGCGCGTCTTCCTGATGACCTCGCCGTATCGCGACGAGGTCCAGGTGCCGTGCGATCCGGTGACCATGGAGCCGCTGCCGGCCCACGAGTAGGGGGTCAGGGCGGGGGGGCTCGAAGGAGACGGGGGGCGGCGCCGTGGCGTCGCTCCCCGTCCGCTTCCGGCGACCGCCGGATGGCCCCCGCTTATATTTCAGGGTACGTACCACGGGGCGTTAGCTCAGCTGGGAGAGCACCTGCTTTGCAAGCAGGGGGTCGCCGGTTCGATCCCGGCACGCTCCACTTCGATGCCACACGGCTCACCTCACGCCATCCTGCCCATGTCCACACATGCCCCCGCCATCGGTTCCCTCGCTCCCGACTTCACCGTCGAGACCACGACCGGACACGCGGTCACCCTCTCGTCGTACCGCGGCACGCACCATGTGCTCCTCGCCTTCTTCCCCCTGGCCTTCACCGGGGTCTGCACCGAGGAGATGTGCGCGTTCACGGACGACTTCGATGTGTTCAGCTCGCATGAGGTGACGGTGTTGCCGATCAGCGTGGACTCGGTCCCGACGCTCAAG
>CAXRBM010000078.1:0-3048 GCA_964228675.1 Gemmatimonadaceae bacterium | reverse complement strand
CATCAGCACCGCATGCCCTGAGACGCGCACGGCGGTGACCTTCCCCGCCGCCTTCTCGATTCTTACCTCGAGCTGGCTCGGGCGCCCCATCTCCACCCCCTGCTCGACCGACCAGGCGAAGCTCCCGCTCGGCATCGGCTCCTTGGTCCCGAGCCAACCGCCGAAGGCCGCGACCGCCGATCCGGTGGCGGGATCCTCCGGCACACGGATCCCCGGAGCGAACATCCGCGCGCGCCAATGCATCGGGCTCACCGAGGGATCCTTGGCCGCGAGGAACATCTCCGGCGCCCAAGCGCGCTGTAGTGTGCGCTCCCACGCCTCCATGCGGATCCGCGCCCGCCCCAAGGCCTCCACCGACCTGAGCACGACGAGGAGGAAGGGGTAGCCGCAGGAGACCGCCTGCGGGCTCAGCACGCCTCCCTGCAGGTCCTTCTCGTCGAGGGAGAGGATATCGGCCAGCGTGGCGAGCGTGGGCTGCGGGGGACCGAACTCAGGGAGCTTCGCGACCGCGAACTCCGCCCAGGCGCGCTGCGGCTCCTCGATGCGCACCTCGACCGGGACGTTGCCTACACCGAGCTCGAAGACGATCCGCCCGGCGCCATCGACGAGCGCCTCCGGTCCCAGCGCTCCCTCGGACAGTGCGAGCGCCGCCGCCGTCCCGATCGTCGGATGCCCCGCGAAGGGGACCTCGCCCCCCGGCGTGAAGATCCGCACGCGCCGCGTGTGCGCGGGGTTCATCGCCGGATAGCAGAAGGTGACCTCGGAGAAGTTGAACTCCCGCGTGATGTCGAGGAGCCGCTCCTCCGGGATCTCGCGCGCGTCCGGGAAGACCGCGAGCTGGTTCCCGCCGAACGGCGTCGCGGTGAAGACGTCGAGGGTGAGGAAGCGCGCCATGTTGGTCTCCGGTCAGCCGGCCATGTGCGGATAGCGGAAGTCCTTCGGCGGGACGAAGGTCTCCTTGATCGTCCGCGCGCTGACCCACCGCGTGAGGTTGAGCTTGGAGCCCGCCTTGTCGTTGGTCCCCGAGGCGCGGCCCCCGCCGAAGGGCTGCTGCCCCACCACGGCCCCGGTGCACTTGTCATTCACATAGAAGTTCCCCGCCGCATGGCGCAGCCCCGCATGCGCCTCGGCGAGCGCCGCGCGATCCTGCGCGAAGACCGCGCCGGTGAGGGCGTAGGGGGAGGTGCGGTCGATCAGCGCGAGGGTTTCCGTCCACTTGGTGTCGTCGTACACATACGCGGTGACGACGGGGCCGAAGATCTCCTCGCAGAGGAGGCGATAGCCGGGATCCTTCGTCTCGACGAGGGTCGGCTCCACGAACCACCCGGTGCGCTTGTCGGCCTTGCCGCCGGCGAGGATCGTCGCGTTGCTCTTGGCGTCGGCGAGATAGCCCGCGATCCGGTCGAAGGCGCGCTCGTCGATCACCGCGCCCATGAAGTTTCGGAAGTCGTTCACATCCCCCATCGCGATCTCGGCAATCATCGCGGTGAGGCGCTCCTTGACCTGTGGCCAGAGCGAGGCGGGCACGTAGATCCGGCTGCACGCCGAACACTTCTGCCCCTGATACTCGAAGGCGCCGCGGATCACCCCCACGCAGAACGCTTCGACATCCGCCGACGCGTGCGCGAGCATGAAGTCCTTGCCGCCGGTCTCACCGACGATGCGCGGATACGAGCGGTAGCTCCCCATGTTCCCACCGACGGTCTTCCAGATCTGGTTGAAGACCCCGGTGGAGCCGGTGAAGTGTACGCCGGCGAGCTCGGGGGAATTGAGTGCGAGATCGGAGATCATGATCGGATCGCCGGGGAGGAAGTTGATCACCCCCGGCGGGAGCCCCGCCTCGTGCAGGAGCTGCAGCGTGTACCAGGCGGAGAGCATCGCCGTCGCCGCGGGCTTCCAGAGGACGACATTCCCCATCATCGCCGGCGCGCCGGCGAGGTTCCCACCGATCGCGGTGAAGTTGAACGGGGTGATCGCGTAGACGAACCCCTCGAGGGCGCGATACTCGCTCTGGTTCCACATCCCCGGGCCAGAGACGGGCTGCTCGCTGTAGAGCTCGCGCGCGAAGGCGGCGTTGAACCGGAAGAAGTCGGCCATCTCACAGGCGGCGTCGATCTCCGCCTGGTAGACGTTCTTCGACTGGCCGAGCATCGTCGCGGCGTTGATGGTGTCGCGCCAAGGGCCGGCGAGGAGGTCGGCGGCCTTGAGGAAGACGCTCGCGCGCTGCTCCCAGGTCCACTCCGACCACTCGCGCCAGGCGGCCCGTCCGCTCTCGATCGCGGCGCGCACGTCGTCGGGCGTGGCCTGATGCCAGGTCGCGGTGACGTGCTGGTGCTTGTGCGGGGAGGTCGCGTTGGCCGTGGCGCCGGTGCGGATCTCGCGTCCGCCGACCACGACGGGGATATCGGGGCGCTCCTGTTCCATCTTCGCGAGGCGGGCCTGGAGGGCGGCGCGCTCCGGGGTCCCGGGGGCGTAGGAGCGGATCGGTTCGTTGAGGGTCGGCGGGAGCTGGCGCACGCCGCTGGGCGAGAAGGTCGGCATCGTCGGGTGGGCTGGTGGTGGGACTGGGTGCAATCTAACTCCCACGGCGGTGATACTTCGGGATGTCGTCTTCCCCTCGGAGTCTCGTCCTAACGCTCATCGCGGTCAGCGTCGTGTTGACCGCCTGCGTCCCCGTGCCGGTCGAGTGGGGGAAGGGGACCCGCCACACCGATGGTGCCCTCGCCGATTCCCTGCGGCTCGCGCTCGGCGCCGATGGGGCACCGGTCTTCGTCGCGGCGTGGACGCCCCCCAGCTGGCCCGAGGAGCCGGGGCAGTGCCTCACTTCGCGGCGCGCGGGGCGTACCGTGACCGACACGGCGTACGCGAGTTGGTTCACCGTGCGCCCCGATTCGAGTGTCCTCCTGCGGGCGGCGCGCTCCGACGACGGAGGCCTCACCTGGAACCCTGCGGTGACGGCGGACTCGGTCGATGTGGGGCGCACCGGGTGTGCGCGCCCCGTGCCCTTCCTCGCGGTCGATGCCCTCAACGGGTATATGCACCTCGCCT
>CAXRBM010000077.1:0-3704 GCA_964228675.1 Gemmatimonadaceae bacterium | reverse complement strand
TCCCCTGCTCCGCCGATTCCGCATGACCGGACGTGAGGACCACATCGATCCCCAGCGCGATCACCTGATCGAGCGCGACGTCAGGATCCGGTGCCCGATCGAAGGCGCGATGGATCCCCACCCGCATGGGCCGCGCGAGCGTGACGAGCTCCGCCATCCGCGCGACATCGAGCGTGCCATCGGCATGTGTGATCCCGAAGACCACCCCCGCCGCGCCAGCGTCCTTTGCCATCGCGACCCCCTCGCGCATCGCAGCGAACTCGCCAGCGGAGTAGACGAAGTCCCCCGTCCGCGGGCGGACCATCGCGTGCACCGGGATCCGCACCGCATCGAGCACCTCACACAACAACCCGGGGGACGGGGTCAGTCCCCCCTCCCCCGGACCACAGAGCTCCAAGCGTCCTGCGCCGTGCTGCGCGGCGGCGACGGCCGTCGCGAGTTCGTCGACGTACGCTTCGACGAGGGTCAGAGACTCCATCCCGCCCGATAACTCGGCATCACCCACTCCGACGGCGGCGTGACATTCTTGATCACTCCCGTCTCCGGATCCATCTCCAACGTCCGCCCCATCCGTACGGCGAGGCACCCGATCAGGATCATCTCCGTCATCGGCCCCGCATAGCTCGCGAAGTCGCTCCCGGCACGCGTCCCGTTCTTGCACGCGGTGATCCACTCCTGATAGACCCCACCGGTGCGCGGATACTTCTGCGGGACGGGCGTCGCGGTCACCTGTGCCATCACCGCCTTGTCGAGGAGGCGCGGGTTCTCCGCGTAGATCCCAGCGAGGATCATCCCCTTGTCACCGATCCAGAGCTGGCCCCCTTCCTTATCGTGCGGCCACTCCTCGCTCTCGGGCCACCCCTCGGGCTTCGGCGGGAAGATCGAGCCATCGCGCCAGGTGATCGTCACCGGGGGCTGATCGCCGCGCGCCGGGAACTCATACGTGATCCGCTCGGCCGCCGGGAAGCTCTCGCTGAAGAGCGGGGTGCTCTCGGGGATGATGCGCGAGGGATACTTGAGCCCGAGGGTCCAGTACGGCGCATCGAGGATATGACAGGCCATGTCGCCCATGGCGCCGGTGCCGAAGTCGAGCCAGCCACGCCAGTTGAACGGCGCATAGCGGGGGTGATAGGGGCGATTGGCCGAGGGACCGAGCCAGAGGTTCCAATCCATCGTCTCGGGCACGTTGTGCGCATCGGTCGGGCGATTCACCGCCTGCGGCCAGATCGGACGATTCGTCCAGCACTCCACGCGACGCACCGAGCCGATCAACCCCGCCTCGACCCACTCGCGGATGAGGCGGATCCCTTCGAGCGCGTGCCCCTGGTTCCCCATCTGCGTGACCTGCGTGGGACGCCGCGCCGCCTCCGCCTTGAGCGCGCGCACCTCACCGATCGTGCGGGCGAGCGGCTTCTGGCAGTAGACATGCTTCCCCATCTTGAGCGCCATCATCGCCGCCACCGCATGCGTGTGATCCGGGGTGGAGACGGTCACCGCGTCGATGTTGTTTCGCTCCTTCTCGAGCATCTCGCGAAAGTCCCTATAGCGCTTCACCGAGGGATACGCCCGATACGCGCGCTCGGCGGACCGATCGTCGACATCGGCGAAGGCGACGAGCTGCTCGCCGGCCACGCCGCGCACATCGCTGAACCCCATCCCCCCCACCCCGATGCAGGCGATGCGGAGCTTCTGACTCGGCTGCTCACCGGCCCAGGCGAAGAGGGGGCGCGGGATGGCGGCCGCGGCGCCAGCGGCGGCGATGCCACCGACGAAGGTGCGACGATCGAGGGGTGATCCGGCCATGGGGGGATCCTCAGCGAGTGGCGGTGGAGGGTGCGGCGGGACGGAACACGAACGCGAGTACGACGAAGAGGACGAGCGCACCGGTGGCAGGGATCATCCAGATCGCCGACCAATCGTGCGTCACCTTGAGGCAGCTCCCGGCCGCCTGCAGCGCATCGGTGCAGTCGGGATGCTGGGTCGCGTAGGCACCGACCACCTGCCCCGCGACGATCGTCGCGACGAGGAAGCCGAGCCCGTTGGTGACGAGGGTGAGGAGCCCCTGCGCGGCACCGCGCATCGACTGCCCCGCGCGCTGATCGGTGTAGATCTGCCCGCTCACGAAGAAGAAGTCGAAGCAGATCCCGTGCAGGAGGATCCCGGCGTAGATCAACCACATCCCGGTATTCGCGTCACCCGCGCCGAAGGCGTAGTAGCGAAGCGCCCAGGCGAGGACGCCGACGAGCATGATCCCCTTGATCCCGAAGCGCACGAGCAGCACCGGGAGCAACAGCATGAAGCCCACCTCGATCATCTGGCCGAAGGTCATCACGAAGGCAGGCTGCGCGACACCGATCTCGTTCAGGAAGTCGTTGGTGGAGGCGTGATACCACTGGAGGAGGATCGAGACGAGGAAGCTCCCGAGCATGAAGACCGCGAAGTCGCGGTGCTTGAGCATCCCGAGCGCATCGAGCCCGAGGGCATCCTTCACGCGGAAGGGCTGGTCGCCCCCCTTGGGGGGCGTCGGCGGGAGCGTGAGCGAGAGGAGTCCGGTGAGCGCCCCCGCGATCGCCGCGATGCGCATCGGGACATTGGAGTCCTCCACCTGGAGGACCTTCCCGATCAGGATCCCCGCGGCGATCCACCCCACCGTCCCCATCACGCGGATGGCGGGGAACTCCTGCTCGGAGCTCTTCACCTGCTGGAAGGCGATGTTGTTCGCGAGGGCGAGCGTCGGCGTGTAACAGAGCGCGTAGAGGAGGAAGGTCGAGGCGAAGGGGAGGAATGCCGTCTGGCTCGACGCGACCCACATCACCGCGGCGCCCGCGAGGTGCAACGCCGCCATCAGCTTCTCGGCGTTCACCAACCGATCGGCGATGATCCCCATGAAGAGCGGGGTCACCAGCGCGGCGATCGCCATCACCGTGAAGGGGATCGGCTTCTGCGCGTCATCGAAGCCGAGGCCGCGCCCGAGGTAATTGACGATCGGGACCCCCCAGCTCCCCCAGATGAAGTACTGGAGGAACATCATCAGGCTGAGCTTGACCTTGGTCATCGCGAGAGCTCCCGGATGCGGATGTTCTTGAATTCCACCACGTCCCCGTGATCCTGGAGTCCGATGTGGCCGCGCATCGCCTGCCCGTAGGAGGGCCAGGCTGCGAACTTGGACTTCGCCACGAGCGCCTTCCACTCGGCGGAGCCCTGCTCGAACGCGACGATCTTCACCCCGTTGAGCCAATGCTCCACATGCGGCCCCACCGCGACGATCCGCACGGCGTTCCACTGCCCCGCCGGTTTGGAGACGTCGCGCGGCGGGGCATAGAGCGCGTAGTTGGCGCCCGCCGAGGTGAGCGGGCTCAACCCATCGCGATGGCCCGCGTTGTCGAGGACCTGCATCTCGGAGGCATTCTCATAGATGACCCCTGTCTGCTCGGTGGCGCGGTAGAAGATCCCGCTGTTCCCCTTGGGGCCGACCTTCCACTCGAGCTCGAGCTCGAAGTCGCCGAACTGCTGTTTGGTGACGATGTCCTTCCCCGCCTCGCGGCGGAGGATCCTGGTGGTGGTGTCGTAGCGCCAACCAGAGGCAAGGGTCGAATCGCGATAGGTGCGCCAGTGCGGGGCGGCACCACCGGCGAGGAGATCGATCCACGGGCCGGCCTTCACCCCCGTCGGGAGCTGGGCGCCGAGCGGGGCGCTCCGCGCGG
>CAXRBM010000076.1:0-3452 GCA_964228675.1 Gemmatimonadaceae bacterium | reverse complement strand
GCGGGGATCGCCGGGATCAAGATGCTCGATCCGGTGACCGGCGTGGCGAGCACCACCGTGTCGGCGGCGATCGATGCCTGCTGCCGGGCGGCGGTCGGCAACAACGCGCCGATGACGCAGGTCTCGGCCCGTGAGATGATGCTCATCGTCGCGGAGGCGGAGTTGGCGGCGGGGAACACCGCCAACTTCCTGACCGAGATCAACAAGTCGCGGGCGGTGGATGCCCTCCCCGCCTATGCGGCGGTCACCAACGGGACGACGATGCTAGAGTACGAGCGGAAGGTCCAGCTCTACTTCCAGGGCCGTCGGCTCGCCGACATGTATCGCTTCGGTGCCGCCGATCCCCGGTGGCTGACCGGGAACGGGGTGCGTGCGAAGTGCTTCCTCCCGATCACCTACCTCGAGCGGCTCACGAACGTGAAGGCCCCGCAGCCGACGACGCAGCGGCTCTGCAGCTGATCCGACCGCTTGCGGTCGGTCCCGCGGGCCGTGACCTTCTGGGTCACGGCCCCCGGTGCGTTTGCCCCGCCTCACCCCCGCCTCCGATGCGCCTTCCTCTCCTCGTCTCCCTCCTCTCCCTCCCCCTCGTCACCGGGTGTCATGTCACCCGACCGATCACCGCGATCCCACCCACCGGTGTGACGGTCGAGGCCGAGCTCTCCCCGACGGGGACGGAGCGCCTCACCGCGGTGGTGGGGCCCAACGCCGCGCGGCTCGATGGCCTCGTCCTCGGAGCGACGAGTGACTCGCTGACCCTCTCGGTGCGGGAGGTGCGCCTCCGGGACGGCCAGGTCCTCTTCCTCCAGGGGACGACGGTACGCCTCGATCGGGCGCAGCTCACCTCGCTGCGCGGGCGAACCCTCGACCGCCGCCGCACCGCGATCGCGACCGGGCTCGGCGTCATCGGTGCAATCATACTGATCGATCGGGTCCGCCTCGGTGGTCGCGAAGGGGGCGGCGGGACCGGCGGGGGGACGACCCCGGCGCTCACCCCGCGTGGTCCCTGACGCCACAGGGCGTCGGGCGCCCGTCCGTCAGAACGGCCGTTCGAGACTCTCGGACTGCGGGGTGAAGAGTTCAGCGCCGGATTCGGTGATGACCATGTCGTCCTCGAGCCGGATGCCGAACTCCCCCGGGAGATAGATCCCGGGCTCATCGCTGAAGACCATCCCCGGCGCGAGCGGGAGGGTGTTCCCGCGCACGAGATAGGGCCACTCATGCCCGTCCATCCCCATCCCGTGGCCGACGCGGTGCGAGAAGAAGCGATAGTCGGGACCGTAGCCGGCGTCGACGATGACCTTCCGCGCCGCGGCATCGACCGCCTCGCAGGGAAGCCCCGGGCGCGCCGCACGTAACGCGGCGGTCTGCGCCCGATGCTCGAGCTCGAAGAGGTCCTTCATCTTCTGCGTCGGTGTGCCGAGCACGAAGGTCCGGGAGATGTCGGAGCTGTACCCTTCCACCTTGCAGCCGCCATCGATGAGGAGGATGCTCCCCTCACGAATCACCTGCGGGGTCGCCGATCCATGCGGGAGCGCGGAGTACTTCCCGACCTGCACCCCCGCCCCACCGGTGTAGCCGAGGCGCGCATGCGCCGCGGAGACGAGCCGGGCGAAGGCGTCCTGTGTCATCCCCTCGCGCAGTGATTTCCAGGCCGCCTCATAGGCGGTGAGGGTGACGGCGCTCGCATGGCGCATCAACGCGATCTCGTGCGCGTCCTTCACCATCCGACATCCCGCGGTGACCGGCGTCCCATCGACCACGGTGACGGCGGCGAGCCGCGAGATCCCATGGCTGAACTGGAAGCGCACCGTCTCCTCACAGGCGATCGTCGCCGTGGCGAGCCCACGCGACTGCAAGGCCTGCGCGACGAGGGCGTAGGGATCCTCATGCTCCTCCCACGCATAGACGTCAGCGCCTCCCTGCATGGGACCGAGCGCCACCTGCTCCATCGCGCGCTCCTCCTCGAACTTCGGGGTCACGAGGAAGGGACGCCCACGGACCGGGAGGAAGGCCGCGAGGAGTCGCTCGCTGATCCCCCATTCGATCCCCGTGAAGTAGACCATCGAGGTCCCCCCGGTGAGCATCAGCGCATCGATCCCACGATCGCGCATCAGGCTCGTGGCGCGCTCGATCCGTCCCTGACGCTCGGCGACGCTGATCGGGACGACCCCTGCCGTCATCGGGCGGAGGGCACGGATGGCGGGTGGGAGGTCGGCGGTCGGCTGGCCCGCGCCGACCCCGGGGTCGGCCGCGGCGCGTGGGGCCCCGATCGCGAGTCCCGCGCCGGCGGTGGTGACAGAGGCGAGGAAGGTTCGACGGGTGGTCATCGCGCGCGACTCCGGTGGTGGGAGATCAGAAGATCCGGACGTTGATGTACTTCTTGGGATCCGATCGGAAGTCGACCACGAGCCTGCGGAGGTCGACGAGCAACGAATCGGAGTTCCGGTAGAGTGAGGGGTCGTTCACCAAGAGACCGAGCGACCCCTCCCCCCGCTCGACGCGCGCGAGGATCGTATCCGCCTTCCCGATCGCTCCTCGCAAGTTCGCCTCCGCCGAGACGAGCGAGCGCGAGAGCGACTCGAACCGCTCCGTCGCGTTGCGGAGATTCTGTGACGCCTGCCGGCTCTGCCGGAGGATCTCTTGGATCTCCCCCTGCGAGGTCGCACTATCGACGCGTCCCATCGTGCGCTGGAGCGCATTCGCCGAGGTCGCGACATCGGCGAAGCTCATCCGCGCGGTGGCCGCGAGGGAATCGAGGTTGCGTGACTGCACCTTCACCGCCGTCGCGAGGTCGCGCGAGAGGAGGCTGAAATCGCGAATCGAACGACGGAGCTCACGCGCTGCGGTGTCGTTGAACGCCGTGCGGACGCGCTCGGAGACCGACGCCACATTTCCGGCGATCCCGCCGGCCACGGTCGTCAACTGCGCGATGTCGGGGAGCACGGCACCGCGCAGCGACCCCTCGGGTGCGCCATCGACCTCGGCGAGCTGCGCATCGACCTCGCGATTCACCGGGACCGCTGTGCGCGACGTGATGATCGCTTGCCATTCGCCGAAGAGGGTCGCCGCCTGGACGAGGACCACCGGATCGGCGGGCATCAGCGTCCCCTCATTGATCTCCATCGAGATCAGGACCCAGTCGTTCGGCGCGAGGGCGATCTGTTTCACCCGGCCGGAGACGACGCCGCGGATCACGACGGCGTTCCCGACCTGCACCCCGCCCACATCGCGGAAGTGTGCGGTCACGAGCTCGGGTTTCTTCCCGAACTCCGCCTGTTGGAGGAAGAGAGTGGAGAAGACGATTCCCACCATCACCACGATGATCGTCGCGCCGACGATCCAATCATTCGAACGTCGCTTCATGGAGTCCTCCCGAGGAGCCAGACCACCGCCCAAAAGGCGTCGAGTACCAGGATCATCACCGCGGACTGCACCACCGCCTGCGTCGCCGA
>CAXRBM010000075.1:0-2136 GCA_964228675.1 Gemmatimonadaceae bacterium | reverse complement strand
GGGTCGCGAGTGGTGGTGATCGGGAGCGAGGTCGCCTCCTATTATTACGAAGGGCTCGATCCGGTGGGCCGTGAGCTCCGCGTCGCGGGCCTCCCCTACACCGTCATCGGGGTGATCGAGGAGCAGGGCTCGGTCTTCGGCTTCTCCATGGATCGGCTCGCGATCGCTCCCGTCACCACTCCGCTGACCCGTGCGATCAACCCCAAGGGGGACATCGATGCGATCACCGTCCAGGCGGGCAATCGCGAGCTGATCACCGAGGGGATGGAGCTCTCCCGCGAGGCGCTCCGCGGCTTCCGGGGCCTCGGCCCGAGCGAGGAGGATGACTTCGCCCTCACGACCTCCTCCGCGGCGCTCTCCTTCTTCGACGGACTCAAGAGCAAGCTCGTCCTCTTCGGCACGGCGCTCCCGGCGATCGGGCTCGTGGTCGGCGCCCTGGTGATCATGAACATCATGCTCGTCGCCGTCTCCGAGCGCACGCGAGAGATTGGGGTGCGCAAGGCGCTCGGCGCACGCCGCCGCGATATCATCGCCCAGTTCCTCGTGGAGGCGTCGACCCTCTCGATCATCGGCGCGATGATCGGCGCGGCCTGCGGGGTCGGCCTCGCCAAGTTGATCGCGGCGGTGACGCCATTGCCCGCCTCCGTCGCCCCCTGGTCGCTCGTCGCGGCGCTGCTCGTCGGCGCGGGGGTCGGAATCACCGCCGGGATCTATCCTGCGAGTCGCGCGGCGCGCCTCGACCCGATCGCCGCCCTCCGGCAGGAATAGTCGATGCGTCTCCGCGATCGGATCCTGATGAGTCTGGAGGGGGTGACCATCGCCCTCGACTCCCTGCGAGCGAACAAGGTGCGTGCCGCCCTCACCATCTCGGGCGTCGCCATCGGCGTCTTCGTGGTGGTCGCGATGGCGGCGACGGTCCATGGGATCCGGCAGTCGTTCGAGAAGGATATGGAGGAGTTCGGCGCCACCACCTTCCAGGTGCGACGCACCAATCCCGGCTTCAACAACTGCAACCCGACCAACGAGAATTGCCCGGAGCGGCGCTATCCGGCGGTCTCCCTCACCGAGTGGCGGACCATCCAGCAGCTCCCCGAGGTGCATCGGGCGATGGCCTGGCTCCCGGGGAGCGGGACCGTGACCTATCGCGATCGGCAGGTGAAGAACGTCGGGTACGACGCGCAGAGCACCGAATGGATCGAGACCGATGTCGCCGATGTGGCGCCGGGCCGGACCTTCTCGGAGTCGGAGCATGATGCGGCTGCCCCCGTCGCGCTCGTGAACGACACCCTCGCCGCCACGCTCTTCGGCGACTCCGACCCCATCGGGAAGGAGATCGAACTCGACGGCCTCCGCCTCACCGTGATCGGGGTCTTCCAGACCAAGGCGGGATTCCTCAAGTCGCTCGATGGCCGTGGCCCCGATACGCCGCGGATCATCCTCCCGATGCTCACCGCCTACCAGCGCCTGAATGCCTGGCGACGGGCGCTCCTCCTGATGGTGCGTCCCCGCGCCGACATCACCCGCGACGAGGCGATGGACGCCGTGACGGCCACGCTGCGCGGGATGCGCGGCCTCCGGCCCACCGAGCCGAACACCTTCTTCCTCGTCGGCCAGGACAAGATCCTCGAGACCTTCAACTCCCTCTTCGGGGCGATCTTCCTCGTCGGCATCGGGCTCTCGGCCGTCGGCCTGCTCGTGGGCGGGGTCGGGGTCGTCGCGATCATGATGATCTCCGTCACCGAGCGCACCCGGGAGATCGGGGTCCGCAAGGCACTCGGTGCCACCCGCGCGACGATCCTCTGGCAGTTCCTCGTCGAGGCCGCGACCCTGACCTCGCTGGGGGCCTGGATCGGACTCCTTCTCGGAGGCGGGCTCGCTTGGGTGATCCGCGCCAATAGCTCGATCCCCGCCTCGGTCCCCCCTGCCGCGATCGTCGCCTCGCTCGCGGCCGCCGCCCTCACCGGGGTCGCCTTCGGGATGCTCCCCGCCACGCGCGCCTCCAAGCTCGATCCCGTCGAGGCGCTCCGGCACGAGTAGTAGCTTTCAGGGGTGCGCCGGTCCGACGTCATCGGCATCGCGGCAGAGCAGATCCGCGTGAATCCACTGCGCAGCACCTTCACGCTGCTCGGGATCATC
>CAXRBM010000074.1:0-6362 GCA_964228675.1 Gemmatimonadaceae bacterium | reverse complement strand
CAGTGCGGGATCGATCTTCAAGAAGATCGAGGGGGTGGGGGCCGGCCGGTTGATCGATCAGTGCGGGCTCAAGGGGTTCCGCATCGGCGATGCGCAGATCTCACATATCCATGCGAACATCATGGTGAATCTCGGTGCGGCCACGGCCACCGATGTGCGGAAGCTCATCCGCCATGTGCAGCAGGCAGTGGCCGAGCGATTCGATCAGATGTTGGAGCCGGAGATCGGCTTCATCGGGGAGTTCAGCGTCGCATCCTGATCGGCGCGGGTGCGCTGAGGGCGCACCGACTCAGTACCGCTGGCCGAACTCGAGGAACCAGCGCGTGGGCCCCGGACGATCGAGGGTGCGCGCGATGCCGACGCCGACCGCGCCGCCGAGGACGCGGAGGGTGAGACTGGCCGAGGTGCGCGGGTGATCGCTCTCAGTAGAACCGAGCGCGGTGACGGTCGCGAGGGCCGTGGCGTTCGAGGCACGCGTCCACCCTGACTGCAGCCCGAGCGAGAGGGTCGGTGCGACCGGTGGGAGCCAGATACTCGGGGTCAGGAGGATCGGTGCGCGCATCCACGGGGTCATCCAGGCCACCGCACCACGAAGCACCGCGGCCTGATCGCCAGCGAACTCCTTATAGTCGTAGCCCGGGAGGTTCTGTTGCCGGCCGAGCTCGAAGAGCTGTTGCGGCGGGGCATCGGGTGAGGTGACGCCGAGGTCGAGTCGCGCGGCATACATCAGACCGCCACGGTTCGCGCGAGCGGTGAGTCGCGCCTCCGCCCGCTGATAGGTGAGCGCCCCATCGCCACGCTCATATGACAGCCGCGCCCCGAATCCGGGGCGGAGGAACTCGAGCGCGACATCGGGATTGGCATCGATGGTGATCATGGTACGCCGATAGGTCCCGGTCGACACAGGTCGATTCTCGCGGAACGGCGTCTGCGAACGGAATGGGCTCGACTGCACGTTCCGCTCGACCATCCCGTCCCGGGCCACCCCGACCTCGGCGCGGAACTGCACGCGCTGCCGCACCCCGATCAGCCGCATGTACTGGAGGGAGGCGGTGTGGCGATCGACGTAGTCGTACTCATCGCGACCGAAGAGCGCACCGAGCACCGACCCGGAGTCATACGGATTCCGGAAATCGTTCGTGATATCGAGCGAGCGCTGGAGCCTGAGTGCGAGCTGATCGCGTCCCCGCCGTTGCTCGATCACCACGCGTCCACGTGCGGTCTGCTCGGCGAAGGCCCATCCGCCGGCAGCGCGCAGCGTGAGGCCGGGCGCCGCATCACGGAAGCGAAGCACCGCGCCGGTGCCGAGAAAGACCCCTTGCACGCGATCGAGCCGATACGAATCCGAGAGACGTTCGGTCTCGATGCGTGCGCGCGGTGGTCCACGGGGATTGAAGCGATCCGGGGCGACATCGGCGAAGTCCTCGGCGCTCGTCTCCGCGGTCATCGTGCCGATCTCGGTCATCCACTCACGATACGCGCTGACGCTGTCGGGAGGCCCCAACGCCAGACGGAAGGGACGGATCTCCAAGGTATCGGATGGTGCACCGACGACGACATCGGGTGGGGTGGGGAGGATCTGCCGATCGAGGAAGCGGGTGACGATGCGGACGATCGCGCGGCCTTCCCCCGCCATGGATGAGGCCGCCTGCACCTCGAACCGCTGATAGGCGGGGAGCCAGAATCGTCCATCGACCTCGGCGTTCACCGCCTCGACATACGCGATCCCTTCGAAGCCAGAGCCGCGCGAGATCAGATTCCGATCGTCGCGCTCGCCGACCTGCGCGAAATGGCCACGGAGCCGGACGATCTGCCAGCGGGTGGCATCGAGATCGATGGACCCGACGAAGACGACGGTGCCTTTCGAAAGGCCACGACGCGGGGAAACCTCGATGCGACGGACGGGGATCTCTCGTCCCGCCGTTCGAACGGTCTGCACGACGTCGCCCCCGCGAAAGCGATAGGTGCGTTCGCGTTCGTCGCCGAGGGGGTGGATGGCGTAGAGCGGGTCGCGTCCCTGCATGCGACTCCGCCGCTGCCACGAGGTGGAGGTGTCACGCCCGAAGAGGAGGGCGAGTCGGTTCCCATAGAGCGCTGGGATCGCCCAGCCCCCGCGGAAGAGCCCGAGACTCGAGATGTTCGTCGCGATCGCCTGCGTACGGTATCCGGTGACCTGCTGCATGTAGCGGCCGGTGCGATCCCAGGTGAGGGTGCTTGCGACCTGTTCGATCGAGAGCGACATCTCCATCCCCTCCGCGCGGCGATTCCCGAGGGAGATCTCCGACTCCAATCGCGCGCGATAGCCGCCGAGCTCCGCCGGGACGAGCCGATTCCGCAGCGCCGCCGAATCGAGGATCGCCGTGAGGGTCAGTGGGTCGGTCGCGCCGTCCTGCGCGGCGAGGGGATGGACGAGACCAGGCGCGCCACCCACCACGAAGGCGAGTGGCGCGAGGTAGTGACGGATCGCTCGCAGCGTGCGATGCACGGTCGATGCGTGCGGTGCGGTCGCCCCTTACCGCTGGCTCCCGATCCCCGCCCCCGCCTTGGGCACCGCATAGGCCCAGGGCTGCTTCGGGAGGAGCCGCTGCCGCGGGAACTGCTCATCGAGGGTGTTGGCGTCGTAGAGTCGCCCGCCAAGCATGACCATCGCGATCGTGTTCGAGTTCCGGATGTTCACCAAGGGATCCTTCTCCAGCACGAGGAGATCGGCGAGCTTCCCCGGCTCGAGGGAGCCGATATCGGTCGCCAACCCGATCGCCTCGGCGCCGACGATCGTCGCCGAGCGTAGGGCCTCGTGCGTGGAGAGCCCGCCACTCTGGATGAGCCAGAGCTCCCAGTGCATCCCGAGCCCCTGCAGCTGGCCATGCGACCCGACGCCGATGCGCCCACCCGCGGCGACGGTCTTCGCGATGTCCTCGCCATGCTGCCACATCGCGTACTCCTCACGGAGCGCGAAGCCGGCGGGGCCAGGGGCGTTCCCTGTGCCACGACGGCGGATCTTCCCCGCGAGATCGACCGGATGGGTGAAGTGGCGGAGCTTCGCGTCATTGACGAGATCCTCCGACTGATAGAACCACCCTTCACCGAAGGGGCCGCCGTACTCGACGACGAGGGTCGGGGAGTTGGTGGTCCCCGTCGCCTTATACCACTCGAAGAGGTCGGCAAACTTCGGCGTGATCGGGAGGGTGTGCTCGATCCCCGGATAGCCGTCGATCCCGTGCGTCATGTTGAGCTTCTGATCGAGGCCGCCCTCGGTGGTCGGCATGATCCCGAGCTCCTTGGCCGCGATGATCAACCACTGCCGCTGCTGGCGATTCCCGCTCATGTACATCTTGAGCGTCTTGGTGTCGTAGTAGGTGGCGTAGCGCTTCATGACCTGCCGCGCGTGCTCCTGATCGCGGATGTTCTCACCGGAGAAGACGCCGGGGCCCGTGGTATAGATGCGCGGCCCGATCATCTCCCCCATCGCCACGCGATCGCCATAGGTGAGGAAGTCGGTGGTCGCGGTCTGCGGATCGCGTGTGGTGGTGGTGCCGTACGCGAGGGTCGCGAGGTACTGCCAGGTCTGCGAGTTATGCACGCCCGGAGTGAGCCACTGTGGGTGGTAGTGCGTGTCGACCATCCCGGGCATGATCACCTTCCCTGACATGTCCATCGTGCGCGCGCCGTCGGGGATGGCGACGGTGCCACGCTTCCCGATCGCGACGATCCGCTCGTCGCGCACGACGATGTCAGCGTCCTCGATGATCTCCTGGCCCTTCATCGTGATCGCCTTCGCCCCACGGAGGACGATCGTCCCCTGCGGCTTGTCGCGCGTCAGCGTCACCGCGATCCGCTGCTCGGCGGGCTTGTAACCCGGCGTGGGTTTCTTGGTGGTATCGGCCTTGGCGATCGAATCGGCGCGGGTGAGGCTGTCCTTCTTGGATGGATCGGCGCGCAGGAGCGCGACGCGACGCGCATCGGCCTTGAGCGAATCATCAACGGCCTTGGCGCGGTCGAGATCGAAGGTCCAGACGGCATTGCCGAGTCCCCACATCACCCTGCGACCATCGCCGCTCCAGGCGGGGAACTCGCCGCCGACCTCGTTCAGCTTACGCACCGGGACCACGGCGTTCGCGGGCGCCGCGACGCTCACCGTCGGAGCGGTCGCTCCCGTCTGCGGGATCGTCACCACATAGAGATCCATCCCGACGACGGCGAGGGCCTGGTCCCCGGTCGGCGCGATGAGGATCAACCCGGCTGACGGCGGGGTGGGATTGTTCTCGAGCTCATGGTCATCGTCGCCCCAGTGCGAGGCGATCCCGGTCCCGGTCGTCGCATCGTAGGGCGTGGCGGGCGCGGTCGACGCCGGACGCATCCCGCGGCCGAAGGCGATGCGTGCCGCCTGTGCGTCGTTGCCGGCATCGAGGGTGAGGGCACCACCGGCGCCGGGCGGCATCGGCCCGGTGACACGGAGATGCGTCTTCACATCGGTGCCATCCCAGCGGAAGGAGACGAGCCCCTCGCGCGACGAATACGCATAGATGCGCTCGGCGTCTCGCGTGAAGTGCGCGTTGCCGAGCCCAGCGGTGGGGGCGATGGTGGTCACGGTACGCCCATTGGCCGCGACCCAGGCGAACTCGCTCGCCGCCGGTCCGAAGAAGCTCCCGCCGGCCTCCTGCATCTCGCGCGCCGCCGCGCGAGTGAAGACGATCCGATCGCCGGCCGGCGACCAGGCGGGATCGGAGAAGTGCGCATTGCTCGCGAGGGTCTCGGTGGACCAGGTCCCACGCTTGGCATCAAAGGTGCCCTTCACGAGGGTGCCACCGCGCGCGTCGTCCCAGGTGACCCAGGCGAGCGACTTCCCATCAGGGGACCAGGCGGGGAGGAACTCGCCGACCGTCGCGCTGCTCACGCGGCGGGGCGAGCCGTTCGGCGCCTCCATCACATAGATCTTCCCCGCCGATGAGAAGGCGAGCTTGCTCCCATCGGGGGAGGGAGCGAGGTCGCGGACCTGGCGCGCGGTGAAGGTGCGCGCGGTGTCGACGCGATACGCGAACTTCACCTCGGGACCCATCTGCAGCTCGACGTCAGCCTCGAACGGGATCTTGGTCGGGGCGGTGCCATCGACGGGGACGCGCCAGATCCCGCCGCCGTAGGAGACGATCACCGCGCGCGAGTCGGGGGTGAAGCTGTACCCCGGATAGGCATCGAGTGGGGCGCGCGACTCGGTCTCGTCGCGCTGCACCGGGAAGGCGAGCCACTGCTCGTCGTTGGTGTCGAGGGTGCGGAGGCGGAGCCCCGTCTTGGTCTCGAAGCGCGTGCCGTAGACGAGATACTTGCCGTCGGGGGAGAGGGCGGGGCGGAAGGCGGAGCCGAAGCGCGTCGACATCTGTGCGGTGCGCCCCGTCTCACGGTCCCAGCTATAGAGCTGGTACTGCGGCCCGAGGGCGTTGTACTGCCAGTCGCCGGTGCGTGCCGCGAACCAGAGGGTGCGCGGATCCTTGCCGTAGGCGGCGCCGACCATCTTGAGCGTCGGCGGCGGAGCGGGTGTCGCGGTGAGGGCGACCCCGCTTCCCCCTTCGACATGGTACATCCAGAGCTTGGCTGCGCCGCCGAGTCCGCCGGAGCGCGAGGCGACGACGTACTTCCCGTCAGGGGTCCACTCCGGCGAGAGGTAGAGGTTCGTGTTCCCCTTGGTCAGCTGAAGGGTGTCCTTCCCGTCGAGGGAGAGGATCCACAGGTTGTCGCCCCCGCTCTTGTCGGAGACGAAGACGATGCGCTTGCCGTCGGGAGAGAAGCGCGGCTGCACATCGTACGCCATCCCGCTCGTGAGGCGGGTCGCCTTCCCGCCGGTGATCGGGAGGGTGTAGAGATCGCCCAAGAGATCGAAGACGATCGTCTGCCCGTCGGGGGCGACGTCGAGGGAGATCCAGGTCCCTTCGGTCGCAGTGAAGCGGTGGGTACGCTCCGCCTTCAATGGAAGGGTGGTCGCGGCCGGGGTCGCGGCGGGACCCTGCGCCATGAGCGCGATGGGAACCGTACCGGGGGCCGCGATGAGGGCGAGCGCGGGGAGGAGACGACGCATCGACAGGAGAGACATGGGTGGTGGACTCGATGAGGCGTGAGTGAGGCGGTGACGCACCTTCCAAGTTATCGTTGGGACGATGTCCTCCGCGAACCTTTCCCCGTTCTCCACCGGTCGGATCGCCGCCCTGCTGGCCGGCCCGCTCGTCGGGGCCGCGGTGACGACCCTGCAGGTGGGGGGGCTCGAGGGGGCGCAGCTCCGGGTCCTGGGGGTGATGGCCTGGATGGCGATCTGGTGGATCAGCGAGTGCCTGCCACTCGCGGTGACGGCGCTCCTCCCGATCGCCTGCTTCCCT
>CAXRBM010000073.1:0-2135 GCA_964228675.1 Gemmatimonadaceae bacterium | reverse complement strand
TCGGTCACCACCACGCCGAAGCGCTGGTAGTCCTCGACCTCCTTGGTCCAGATGATCCCGTCGTCCTCACACCCCTCGATCACCGAGAGATCGGCGTCGAAGATCGTGTCGACGAAGATGATCAGCACCGGCGCGTCCACCTGCGCCTTGGCGAGGGCGATCGCCCCCGCGGTCCCATCCTGGACCTTCTGCTCGATGAAGACCCCGGGGATCGGGTAGGCGCCGCGCGCGTGGCGCTCGACCGCCTCCTTGAGATGCCCGGTGATGTAGACGACCTCGGTCACGCCGGTGAGCTTCGCGACGTCATCCATCACATAGTCCATCACCGGCTTGCCGGCCACTTTGAGCATCGGCTTCGGCACGGTGTGGGTGTGCGGGCGGAGCCGCGTCCCCTTCCCCGCGAGCGGGATGATCACCTTCACGGTGCGGAGGTCCCCTCGCGGCCGTAGCGATCGTTGAGGCGGACCACATCATCCAGATGTGGCGTCGACGCCTCGAGCACATCGCAGTCGGTGACCGCTTCCATCTGATGGATGGTCCCCGGCGTGTTCCGGTAGCTCTCCCCCGCCTTCAGCGTCACCTCGACGAGCTGCTCCCCCTGCTGGATGCGGTAGATCATCTCGCCGCGCAGGAGGTGGATCGTCTCGTCCTTCTGATTGTGATACTGGAGCGAGAGCGCGTGCCCCGCCTTGATATGGAGCACCTTCCCCACGTAGTGCTCCGTGTGCGCCCAGATCGTCTCATGCCCCCAGGGCTTGGGGACGACGCGCACCTGGACGGGGCCGGCCGACATCGGTCAGCGGCCGGCGACGAGGCGGTCGCGGAGCCGGCTCAAGCGACGCTGCACCGACCCATCCATCACGGTGTCGCCGACGCGCACCACGACCCCACCTAGGATGCGCGGATCGACGGTCACGTGCGGGACGACGGTCTTCTGGAGCGCCTTGGAGAGCGCGGCGGCAATCGCGTCGCGCAGGGCGGCATCGGCCTCGCGCGCGACCGTCACGCGAGCATGCACCCGGCCCTCGGCCTCGTCGAGGAGGTTGTGGTACTCCGTCGCAATCGACGGGAGGAGCATCTGCCGCCGGTTGGCGACGAGCTTCTCGACGAATCGCACGAAGGTCGGCGCCGCGATCCCGCCGAGGGCGGCGCGGAGGAGCTGCGTCTTCTGCGCGGCCGTCACACGCGGATTGTCGAGCACGGTGCGCAGCGTCGGGACGCTCGCCACCGCGTCGCCCAGCGCATCGATGACCGTCCCCCAGGCCTCACGCGCCCCCGCCTTAGTGGCGAGGGTGAGGAGCGCCTCGGCGTAGTTCCGCGCGATCGAGACCTCGCGCATCAGTTCGACCTCAACGTCGTGAGGTACTGCTCGACGAGCTGACGATCCGCGGCGGCATCGAGCTTCTGCCCGATGAGCTTCCCGGCGCCGGCGAGGGCGAGATCCACCGCCTCGCGACGGAGCGCGGCGATCGCCGAGGCCTGCTCCGCCTCGATCGTCTTCCGCGCGTTCTCGATCATCTCCGTCTGCTGCTTGCGGGTCTGCTCGACCATCTCGTTGCGCATCGTCTCGGCCGTCGCGCGGCCCTCAGCGATGTAGCGCTGCGCCTCGTTGCGCGCCGCCTCGATCGCCGCCTTCTGCTCGGCGACGAGCTTGGCGGCCTCGGTGCGATCGCGCTCGGCGGCGGCCATCGCATCGGCGATCGCCTGCTCGCGGCCGCGGACCGCCTCGAGGATCGGGCCGAAGGCGAACTTCCTGAGCCCGAGGAGGAGGAGGACGAAGACGATGATCGTCCAGGTCATCAACCCGAGGTGCGGATCGAGAAGACCGGGCTTGGCCCCCGCCTCGGCGGACGCGAAGGCCGGCGAGGCGGTGAGGACGAGCAGAGCGGAGGCGAGGAGCGGAGCGCGCATGGGCTGGAAAGGAAGGGGCGGCCCGAGGGCCGCGTCAGGCGTGGACCACGGTGCAATCACCGCCGCCCACGCGACCAACGGGCGTTAGAACTTGCCCTGGATCTGGAACGCGACGACGACGCCGAAGAGGGCCGCGCCCTCGATGAGCGCCGCGAGGATGAGCGCCGCGGTCTGGATCTTGCCGGCGGCCTCAGGCTGACGGGCGATGCCCTCCATCGCCTTGG
>CAXRBM010000072.1:0-16100 GCA_964228675.1 Gemmatimonadaceae bacterium | reverse complement strand
AGGAGGTCAAGGAAGGGTACGAGTGCGGCATCGGCGTCGAGAACTTCAACGACCTCAAGGTCGGCGATGTGATCGAGCTCTACCGCACCGAATCGGTCGCGCGGACGCTCCAGTCGGCGTCGGCCAACTGAGCGCGTCCCGCACAGGAGGTCACTCATGCCCCCACGTGATCCGCGGCGCCAGGACCGTGTGGCGGAGGCCGTCCGCGAGGAGGTCGCTGCCTTCCTGTCGCACGGCCTCAAGGATCCCCGCGTCACCGGGTTGCTCACGGTGACGGCGGTCGAGATGGCGCGTGACCTGCGCCACGCGACGGTCTACGTCAGCGTCTTGGGGACCGAGGCCGAGAAGACTACCGCGCTCGAGGTCCTTGGCGGCGTGGCCGGCCATCTGCGCAGCAGGGTGGGGAAGGCGCTTCGCCTCCAGTTCGCCCCCGAGATCCACTTCCGGCTCGATGAGTCGGTCGCGCGCGCGGCGCGGATCGAGACGCTGCTCGCCTCGCTGCATCAGCCCCCCGCCGCCGATGCCGCGCCGGAAGACCACCGGGACGACTGACGGCGTCCTCCTCGTCGACAAACCGGTCGGCGTCTCGTCGCACGACGTCGTGAGCGCCGCGCGCCGGGCGCTGCAGCAGTCGCGCATCGGGCATGGCGGGACGCTCGATCCCTTCGCGACGGGCTTGCTCGTGCTCCTCGTCGGGCGCGCGACGCGCCTCCTCCCACATCTCTCAGGGGAGCCCAAGGTCTACGAGGCCACGATCCGCTTCGGCACGGAGACCGCCACGGAGGATCACCTCGGTACCGTGACGGTCGAGGCGCCGCTCCCGACGCGTGAGGCGTTACTCGCCGCGCTCCCGTCTTTCGTCGGGGCGATCGCGCAGGTTCCCCCCGCCTACTCGGCCAAGCGCGTCGATGGCGAGCGTGCCTACGCGATGGCGCGTCGCGGCGAGACGGTCGATCTCGCGCCGGTCACGATCCAGGTGCATCGCTGGGAGGTCCTCGCGCTGCGCCCCGCGGCCGATGGGGGGATCACCGCGGCCGATGTGCGCATCACCTGCGGCGGCGGGACGTACATCCGTTCGCTCGCGCGGGACCTCGCGCGCGCCGTCGGGAGCGCGGCGCACCTCACCGCGTTGCGTCGCACCCGGAGCGGGCCATTCCGGGTGGAGGATGCGGTCACGCTCGAGTCGTTGCGCGACGTATCGAAGCCGACCGATGCGCCCTCGCCCACCACGCCGATGATGACGCCGACGCTTCTCCCGCCGCTTGCGGCGCTCCCAGAGCATCCGGTGCAGCCCCTCGCCGCCGAGGAGATCGCCAAGATCGTCCGTGGCATCAACATCCCGGCGAGTGTCGAGGGGCGTTGGGGCGCGCTCACGAATGCCGCGAGCGGTGCGCTGGTCGCCCTCGCCGAGCGTCGTGCCGACCGCTGGCAACCGCGCGTGGTGATGCATGAGGCCTGATCAGGTGACCCTGATCCCCGCGCTCGCGGGTGGCACCGTCTGCACCGTCGGGACCTTCGATGGGGTCCATCGAGGCCACCGACTCGTGCTCGATCGGCTCGCGACCGCCGCGCGCGAGCGTGGATTGCCCTCCGTGCTCGTCACCTTCGCCCCGCATCCGCTGCAGGTGGTGAATCCGGCTGTGGCGCCGCCACTGCTCACGGCCGGGGTCGAGAAGACGGAGTGCCTCGCGGACAGCCCGCTCGATTACGTCGTCGTGCTTCCCTTCACGCCCACCCTGGCCGCTTACCATGCGGAGGCCTTCGTCGATCACGTCCTTCGCGATCGGCTCGGCCTGCGGCATCTGCTGATCGGCTACGATCACGGTTTCGGCCGCGGGCGCTCCGGGGATGTCTCGGTGTTGCAGGCACTCGGTGCGGCGCGAGGCTTCGGGGTCGAGGTCGTCCCCGCGGTCGAGGGGAGCGACGGCCGACCGATCTCCTCTACCTCCATCCGCTGGGCGATCGCTGGGGGCGATCTCGATCGCGCCGCCGATGGGCTCGGTCGTCCCTATGCCATCGCGGGGACGGTGGTCGCTGGGGTGGGGCGGGGACGGGACCTCGGGTTCCGTACGCTGAACATCGCCCTGCCTGACGCCCATAAGCTCCTCCCGCCGGACGGCGTGTACGCGGTGCGGGTCCAGACCCGCGCGGGGGCCATCGGCGGGATGATGAACCTCGGGGGGCGGCCGACCTTCGGGGAGGCCGAGCGGACCGTCGAGGTCCACGGATTCGACGTCACCGGGGATTTCTACGGGCAGTGGGTGCGGATCGACCTCGTCTCCCGGCTTCGGGAGACGCAGCGGTTCGAGGGGCCTGAGGCGCTCGTCGCGCAGCTCCAAAAGGACGAGGCGGCCGCCCGGCGCCTCCTCGGCTGAGCCCCGTGGCCGGGCCCGTCCGGCCACACGTGCCCGAGGCACGCAACCCCTTGCGCGTGATTGACTTGGGTTCTCTCAAGCGGTACTGTTCGAGGTTGCGTTCCAACCGTTCCCCCTATCCCGCGTCTGCATGCAGAACGTGAAGTCTCGGCTCCTCGTGATCGCGGCCCTCATCGCCGCTTCCGTCTGGGCCCTCTTCCCTCGTCAGGTGGTCGAGCGCGTCAAGCGTGACGGGGTCTTCGTCTATGACACCGTCTCGCGTGTCCCGCTGAAGCGGGGGCTCGATCTGCAGGGCGGGATCCAGCTCACCCTCGAGGTCGACCAGTCGCGGCAGACCATCACCGATGTGAGTGATGCGCTCGATCGCGCGATGAAGGTCGTGCGCACGCGTATCGACGAGTTCGGCGTCGCCGAGCCCGTGGTCCAGAAGCTCGGCAACGACCGGATCATGGTCGAGCTCCCGGGCATCGAGGATCCGCGTCGCGCCGAGGAGGTCGTGCAGCGCGCGGCCTTCCTGCGCTTCCAGATCACCGATGAATCGCAGGCGCTCGAGCGGGTCGTCCCGCGTCTCGATGGCCTCGTGAAGGAGCAGGGGCTCGTCGCGGCGACCGACTCGGCGTCCCGTCCGGCGGTGAATGCCCTCGGATCATTGCTGCAGACGGTCGACTCGACCGCGAACGCGGACACGGCGGGCACCTCGACCGATGGGCCGTTCCGTCGGTCGCTCGTCCCGGGCCAGCTCCCGGGCCAGTACCTTGTCACCTCCGCCGATTACGGGCGGATCGACGCCCTCCTCCGGACGCCGGAGATCCAGGCGGCGCTCCCGCCGGGCAAGGACGTCCGCTGGGGCACCGACTCGCTCGTCTCGGGGACGCAGGTCTACCGCACGCTCTATGTGCTCGAGTCGCGCGCGATCATCGACGGCACCTATCTCGTCGACGCCAAGCCGAACCAGGATCCCCTCGAGGGCGCCAAGGTCGACTTCGTGTTCAACAACGAGGGCGGGCGCCGCTTCCGCAACGAGACGGCGAAGCACATCGGCGACAACATGGCGATCGTCCTCGACGACAAGGTCATGAGCGCCCCGGTGATCCAGAGCGCGATCGGTGCCCGCGGGCAGATCACGATGGGCGGCCGCGACCTGCAGGCCGCGCAGGACCTCGCGCTGGTGCTCCGCGCTGGTGCGCTCCCCGTGCCGCTCAAGGTCGCGGAGGCGCGGACCATCGGGGCCAGCCTTGGCGAGGACGCCATCCGACAGGGGCTCCTCTCGGGCGCACTGGGCTTGGCGCTCGTCGTGCTGATCATGGTGGTCTACTACCGCTTCTCCGGCTTCCTCGCGATCTGCGGGCTCGCGTTCTACGTCTTGGTGACGCTCGCGATCCTCGCCGGCTTCGACGCCACGCTGACGCTGCCGGGCCTCGCGGGCTTCGTGCTCTCGATCGGCATGGCGGTCGACGCGAACTTCCTGATCTTCGAGCGCATCCGTGAGGAGCTCGACGCGGGTCGCTCCCTGCGCATGGCGATCGATGACGGCTTCGATCATGCCTGGAGCGCGATCGTCGACACGCACGTCACCACCGCGCTCACCGCGGCGATCCTCTACCAGTTTGGTACCGGGCCGGTCCGCGGCTTCGCGGTCGCCCTCCTCGCCGGCATCTTCGCCTCGCTCATCTCGGCGATCTATGTCGTGCGCACCCTCTTCCTCCTCTGGCTGTCGAAGAATCAGACCGCCAAGACCCTGAGCATCTGATGCTGCGTATCCTCCACAACACCTCGTGGGACTTCCTCAAGCAGTGGAAGCTCTCGGTCATCACCGTCGCGGTCTTCGTGATCCCGGCCGTGATCCTGATCCCGATCCGCGGCTTCAACTACAGCATCGAGTTCACCGGTGGCACGCAGATGGAGCTCACCTTCCGTGAGGCGCCGGCCATCGCGGACGTGCGCGCGGCCATCAGCGGGGCCGGGCTCGGCGATGCCGAGATCTTCACCTACGGCGCCCCCACCGAGATCGTGATCCGCGCGCAGGAGTCGCAGCAGGTCGCGCAGCTTGAGGCGGGGGCCGAGACGGTCAGCCAGCAGATCGAGCGGACCCTCCAGGCGCGCTTCGGGGAGGACGCCTTCGTCATCGGGCGGACGGCCGCCGTGAGCCCGCGCGTCGGGAGCGAGCTCCGGTCCCAGGCCGTGATCGCGACCCTGATCGCCTTCGCCCTCACGCTCGTGTATCTCGCGTGGCGCTTCGAATGGCGCTTCGGCGTCGCGGCGATCATTGCGACGTTGCACGACCTCGCGGCCTCGCTCGCGTTCATGATGTACATGGACCTCGAGATCTCGATCTTCGTCGTCGGTGCGGTGCTCACGGTGATCGGCTATTCGATGAACGACACCGTCGTCGTCTTCGACCGCGTGCGTGAGAACCTCAAGGCGCATCGCAAGATGCCGCTCTACGAGCTGCTCAACCGCTCGGTGAACGAGACCCTCCCGCGCACGGTCATGACCGGCACCACGACGCTGGCGACCCTGCTTGCCCTGCTGATCTTCGGGGGCTCGGTCATCCGGCCCTTCGCCTGGGTGCTCCTCTTCGGCATCCTCGTCGGGACCTTCAGCTCGATCTACATCGCCTCGCCGCTGCTCCTCTGGATCGAATCCAAGTGGCCGCATCGCAACGAGGCGGCTCCTCAGGCCCGCGCCGCCAAGGCGTGAGCGCGACGCGATCTGCGGGTTCGGGGCCCCGGCGCCAGGACGGCGTCGGGGCCCCGTCGTTCCCACCGGTCCCCTTCATCGATTCCCACGCCCATCTCGCTGGGGAGTCGTTCGATGAGGATCGCGAGGGGGCACTGCAACGACTCTGGGCCGCCGGTGGCCTCGGGGTCGTCTGCATCGGCGAGTCACTCGTGGCCGCGGCCCGGGCCCAGCAACTCGCTGAGCGGCATCCGGGCGACGTCTGGTGGACCGCTGGCATCCATCCGCACGATGCCGCCGACTACGACCCGCTGCGCGATGGCCCCGCCATCGAGGCAGCCATGCACGAGGGGGCCGTCGCCGTCGGTGAGTGCGGCCTCGACTATCACTACGATCACTCGCCGCGGGCGCAGCAGCGCCGCGCCTTCGCCGATCAACTCGCGATCGCCCAGCGCACCGGGCGGGCCGTCGTGGTGCACACGCGCGAGGCGGTCGATGACACCATCGCGATGGTGCGTGAGGCCGGTGAGGCGGGCGTCCGCGGCGTCCTTCACTGCTTTGGCGGCCCCGCGCCGCTCGCGGAGGCGGCGCTCGCCGTCGGGTGGTATTGCTCCTTCAGCGGGATCATCACCTTCAAGAAGTGGGACGACCTCGACCTGCTGCGCCTGATCCCCGAGGATCGGCTCCTCGTCGAGAGTGACAGCCCCTTCCTGGCCCCCATACCGCATCGCGGCCATCGCAACGAACCCGCCTGGTGCGCGTACACCCTGCGGCGGCTCGCCGAGGTTCGAGGCGTCGATCCCATCCCCCTCGGCGAGGTGGTCGTGCACAACACCCGTCGGCTCTTCCAGCTCTGACCTCGGACGTTTCCCCCACTCCGTCCCCCGAGTAGGATTCCCCCCATGACCGTTCCCTCCGACATCGAGATCGCGCAGGCTGCGACCCTGCGCCCCATCACCGACGTGGCCGCCGAGATCGGCCTCGGCCCCGACGACCTCGACCTCTACGGCAAGTACAAGGCGAAGGTCGCCCTCGAGCTCACAACCCGCCCCGCCAAGGGGAAGCTGGTGATCGTGACGGCGATCAACCCGACCGCTGCCGGCGAAGGGAAGACCACGACCTCCGTCGGCCTCGCGCAGGCGCTGCGGAAGATCGGGACCAATGCGGTGCTCTGCATCCGTGAGCCCTCACTCGGCCCCGTCTTCGGGGTGAAGGGGGGCGCGGCCGGCGGTGGGTACGCGCAGGTCCTCCCGATGGACGACATCAACCTGCACTTCACCGGCGACTTCCACGCCATCTCGTCGGCGCATGCGCTGTTGAGCGCCATGCTCGACAACCATCTCCAGCAGGGGAACGCCCTCGATATCGATCCGCGTCGCATCACCTGGCCGCGCACGATCGACATGAACGACCGTGCGCTCCGGAAGGTGATCATCGGGCTTGGCGGGCCGAGCGAGGGCGTGGTCCGCGAGGAGCGCTTCGTGATCATCCCGGCCTCCGAGATCATGGCGATCGTCGCGCTCGCGACCAGCGCCTCCGACCTCGAGGAGCGTCTGGGCAATATCATCGTGGGCTCCACCGCCGGAGCGGACCGCAAGCCGGTCTATGCGCGCGAACTCAAGGCGCACGGCGCGATGGCGATGCTGCTCAAGGACGCGATCCGCCCGAATCTCGTGCAGACGCTCGAGGGTGGCCCCGCCTTCGTCCACGCCGGCCCCTTCGGCAACATCGCGCACGGCTGCAACTCCATCCTCGCCACGCGCGCCGCGCTCGCCGTCGGCGATGTCGTCGTCACCGAGGCGGGGTTCGGTTCCGACCTTGGTGCGGAGAAGTTCTTCGACATCAAGTGTCGCTTCGGCGGGATCACGCCCGAGGCCGCGGTGCTCGTCGCTACCATCCGGGCGCTCAAGATGAACGGCGGCGCCAAGAAGACGGCGCTCGCCACCGAGGACCTCACGGCACTCCGCGCCGGCGTGGTCAACCTCGAGCACCACATCGCGAACGTGCGGCAGTTCGGGATGGAGCTCGTGGTGGCGATCAATCGCTTCGGCACCGACACCGACGCCGAGATCGCGATCGTGCGCGAGGCGGCGGAGAAGGCGGGGGCGCGCGTCGCGCTCTGCGAGGTCTTCGCGAAGGGTGGGGCAGGGGGCGAGGCCCTCGCGCGCGAGGTGCTCGACATCCTCAAGAGCGGCAAGTCCAGGTACGCGCCGCTCTACGACGCCGCCAAGCCGATCAAGGAGAAGATCGACACCATCGTGAAGAAGGTCTACGGTGGCGAAGGCGCGGATTATAGCGCCAAGGCCGAGCGCGCCATCGCGTATCTCGAGAGCATCGGACTCGGGAACACCCCGATCTGCATGGCGAAGACGCAGTACTCGCTCTCGGACGATGCGACCAAGCTCGGGCGGCCCTCGGGTTTCCGCGTCACCGTGAACGATGTGTACCCCGTGGCCGGCGCGGGCTTCGTCGTCGCGCAGTGCGGCGAGATCATGACGATGCCGGGGCTCCCCAAGGCCCCCGCCGCCGAACGTATGGCCATTCTCCCCGATGGCTCGATCACCGGACTCTTCTAGGAGCGCACCATGTCCGTACGCACCCTGAGCACCGAGGCCGCACCGGCGGCGATCGGTCCCTATAGCCAGGCGACGATCGCTGGCGGCTTCCTCTTCACCGCCGGCCAGATCCCGCTCGATCCGGCCACGATGGAGGTCGTCGCGGGCGATATCGTCCCGCAGACGCGTCGTGTCCTCGAGAACCTGCAACATGTGCTCCATGCGGCGGGCGCCTCCTGGAAGGACGTCGTGAAGACCACGGTCTTTCTGCAGGACATGACCGACTTCCCGCGCTTCAACGAGGTCTACGAGGCCGCCCTCGGTACCGCCCGTCCGGCGCGCTCCACCGTCCAGGTGGCGGCGCTCCCGCGGGGCGTGAGCGTCGAGGTCGAGCTCGTCGCCAAGCTCCCCGATTGATCATCACCTGTCCGTGCGTCGGTCCTGCGGGATCGGCGCATGACTCCCTCATCTACCCATGACGCGCGACGAGATCTTCCGCCTGACGCAATTCGCACGCTGCGCTGGCTGAGCGTCCAAGATGGGTCCGGGTGACCTGTCCGCCGCGCTCGCGCCGCTGCCGCGCGAATCCGATCCCCGGTTGCTCGTCGGTCGCGAGACCTTCGACGACGCGGGGGTCTTTCGGCTGTCCGACGATCTCGCGCTCGTGCAGACGGTGGATTTCTTCGCCCCCATCGTCGACGATCCGTATCGCTTCGGACGCGTCGCGGCGGCGAACGCCCTCTCCGATGTCTATGCGATGGGGGGCACGCCGCTCACCGCGATGAACATCGTCGGCTTCCCGGAGAAAACGCTCCCACTTGCGGTCCTCACGGAGATCCTCCGGGGCGGACAGGATGCGGTACACGGAGCCGGGGCACGAATCGTCGGGGGGCATACCGTCACCGATGAGGAGCTCAAATACGGGCTCTCCGTCACCGGTCAGGTGCACCCTGATCGGATCCTCTCGAATGCGAACGCGCAGCCCGGGGAGCAGCTCATCCTCACCAAACCGATCGGCACCGGGATCCTCGCGACGGCAGGGAAGCGCGGTGCGCTCGCGCCGGCGCATGAGGAGGCGCTCTATCAGAGCATGGCGGCGTTGAACGCCCTCGCCTCCCGCACCGCCGTCGAGCTCGGCGCCCGATGCGCGACCGATGTCACCGGCTTCGGGCTCCTCGGGCATCTGCTGCATGTCACGCGCGCGAGCGCTGTCCGCGTGACCCTGCATCTTGATGCGATCCCGCTCCTGCCGGGCGCACGCGAGGCCCTCGCCGCGGGCTTCACCACCGGTGGCGCCGGTCGCAACGCGCAGTGGGTCGACGCCGAGCTCGACTGGAACGACTCTGGCGAGGACTGGCGCGCCCTCCTCTCCGATCCGCAGACCTCCGGCGGCCTCCTCGTCTCCCTCGCCCCTGATCTCGTCGCGGTCTATCTCGAGCAGGTGCCCGGCTCGACGGTGATCGGGCATGTGAGTGGATGGGATCGCGGCCCACGGATCGTATTGGCCTGATCCCTGACCCCTGGTCCCTGACTATCTTGCCCTTATGGGGGTGGCTGGGGTCTGGTGGTCCCCGCGGTCTTCAAAACCGTAGCGGCCCGATCACGTCGGGCTGGGTGGGTTCGATTCCCACACGCTCCCGCCATTCGCTTCCGCCTCGCCCACTCTGCTCGGGAACCCATGTCGGCTTCGCGGGTCAGACACCGCTGATGCGCACTTCGAGACGCGTCCTCGCGATCGCCATGGTCGCGGCACTCGCCGCGTTCGCTGGCGCGCCGCAGAGGCTCCGCGCACAGCAGGCCGACTCGGCTCGCGCCGGCATCGGCGCCCCGCCGATCTCCCCGCGCCGCGCTTTCCTCTATTCACTCCTGCTGCCGGGCGCAGGGCAGGCGAAGCTCGACCGGGCGACCGCGGGTGGGATGTTCTTCCTCATCGAGGCCGTCGGACTCGCCCTCGTCCATCGCTCCGCCGAGGACCTCCGTATCGCCCGGACCTTCGCCGGTGATTCGATGCCGCTGCGCTACGCGGTCGATCCGGTGACGGGCCTGCCGGCACGGACGACCACCGGGGGGCTGCAAGTCGCCGAGTGGAGCGCGCCGCGCTACAGCGAGGACTACGTGCGCGCCAGGCGCCTCCACTATGAGGACTGGCTCGCGGTCCTCGTTTTCAACCATCTCTTCGCCGGCGCGGATGCCTTCGTCGCGGCGCAGCTCTGGGATCTCCCCATCCGCATCGGCGTCATGCCGACGGCCACCGGGGCGCGGATCAGCGCGCGGTTTCGCCGCCGCTGACCGAGGCGTCCGCCGGTCCGCGCGTCGGCAGCGGGATCGATTGGGTCACCTCGAATCGTCCAGCAGACCAGGTCAACCGCTCGATCCGATCCGCGGTGATCCTGAGGCCCTGCGGCCCATCGAGCCAGGCCCCAGGATTCGCGAAGACCCCCGCACCGAGCGGCTCCAGTGCCGCCACATGGGAGTGGGCGAGCACATAGAGCTGCGGTGCGCCCGCGCTCGAGAGCCTGGTCGCGGCGACACGCCGTAACCCCTCGCCTCCGTCGCGCGGGCGCATGTGGCGGCTCGTGTGCGAGCTCCGAAGCGCCAGCCAGGTCCCGAGGTCAGGATGGATCCACCGATACGCCCAGACGCTCCACGGGTGCCGGAGCACGCGCCGCAGCCGCCGATACGGCGCATCCTCCACCTCACGCAGACCATCGCCATGTTCGATCAGGGTATCCCACCCACCGATCGTCCCACGCCACGGTCCCAGGTGGTAATCGAGCCCGAGATCCCTCCGAAGGACCTCGCCCCCCCAACAGTCGTGATTGCCGGCGACCCAGAGGATCTTGATCCCCGCATCGTGCAGGCGGGCGAGCTCCCCGAGCACACGGACCCCGCGACGTGGGACCGCCTCCCGCCACTCGAACCAGAAGTCGAACAGGTCCCCGTCGATCACCAGCGAGCGGCCATCACTCGGGAAGGCGCGCAGGAACGCCAACAGCTCGCGCTCCGTCTCGTCGGGGGCCACGCCGAGGTGCGCATCGGCGATCACGTAACAGGGGGTGGGAAGCATCCTCCGAATCGTACACCGGACCGGCGGTCGGCACCACACCGCCCCCGGCGTGGCTCGATTAGACTCAAGCGCATGCAGTCCACGTCGCAGATCCGCGTCCGCTACGCCGAGACGGACCAGATGGGGGTGGCCTATCACGCCAATTACCTCGTCTGGTGCGAGGTTGGGCGCACGGAATTCATCAGGCACCTCGGCGTCTCATATAGGGAGATGGAGGCCGCTGGTGTGCGCTTGGCTGTCGCCGACGCCCACCTGCGCTATCGGGCCGCGGCCCGCTACGACGACGAGATCACCATCACCACGCGGCTCACGAATGCGCGGTCGCGGATGGTCTCGTTCGCCTACCGCCTCACCCGGCGTCGCCCGGACGGCGGCGAGGAGCTCGTCGCCGACGCGGCCACCGATCTCGTGAGCATCGATGGGCAGAACCGGCCGATCACCCTCCCAGCCACCTTCCGCGCCCGGCTCGAGGCCGTGGTCAGTAACTTCCCTTGATGCGCACGCGGTACGGTGGGCACCTCGCCCTACTCCTCCTCATCACCTCCCTCACCGGCTGCCTCTACGGCTTCGCCGGTGGCGGCCTGCCGACGCACATCCGCACCGTCGCGGTGATGCCGTTCGACAACGAGACCGCCACCCCGGAGCTCCCGCGCGAGCTGCAGGAGGCGCTGCGCCAAGGGATGCAGTCGCGACTCGGTCTCCGGGATGCGCCGGAAGACCGCGCGAGCGCCGTCGTCCGCGGCACGGTGACCCGCTACGAGCTCGATATCCCCGTCGGCTTCAGCGCGAATCCCAATCAGGCGACCTCGGCGCGCCGTCGGCTCCGCGTGCTCATCGACATCGAGATCGTCGATCAGATCACCGGGAAGGTGCTCTGGCAGAAGACGGGGGTCTCCGCGGAAGGCGAATACGCCGACCGCGGCGAGGCCGAGGGTCGCAAGCAGGCGATCGAACGGATCGTCACCGAGATCATCGAGGGAGCGCAGTCGCAGTGGTGAGCGTGGACGGCGACCCGCAGCGGAAGGTGATGACCCTGGCGGAGGCCTGTGCGTGGCGCGCTGGGTGCACCGAGCCAGTGGTCTTCACCAACGGCGTCTTCGATCTCCTGCATCCCGGGCACATCGACGTGCTCCGCGGCGCGCGTGCCGAGGGGGCGCATCTCATCGTCGGACTCAATAGCGACGCCTCCGTGCGTCGACTCGGCAAGGGTGAGGATCGTCCGGTGCGCTCCGAGGCGGAGCGGGCCTACGTGCTCGCCGCGCTCGAGATGGTCGATGCGGTGGTGGTCTTCGGCGAGGACACGCCCGCCGAGCTCGTCCGAGCGCTGGAGCCCGATGTCATCGTGAAGGGGGGCGACTATCGCCCCGAGACCGTCGTCGGCGCGGAGGTCGTGCGCGCGCGCGGCGGCCGGGTGGTGATCATCCCGCTCACCCCCGGGCAGTCCACCACCTCGATCATCGAGAAGCTGCGTGCCCATCGTCCCGCCTAGTGCCGCCGCTCGTCCCAACGGTCGTGCCGCCGACGCCCTTCGCGCGGTGAGCCTCACGCGCGGGGCCGTACCCAACGCCGAAGGGTCCTGCCTCATCGCCTTCGGTCACACCCGTGTCCTCTGCGCCGTGAGTGTCGAGGATGGCGTCCCGGGGTGGAAGAAGGGGAAGGGCGAAGGGTGGCTCACCGCGGAGTACGCGATGCTCCCGCGCGCCACCCACACCCGCACCGCGCGCGAGCGCGGGCAGGTCGGCGGGCGCACGCAGGAGATCCAGCGCCTCATCGGTCGCAGCGTCCGCGCCATGCTCGACGATTTCAAATGGGGGGAGTTCACCCTCAAGGTCGATTGCGATGTGCTCCAGGCCGACGGTGGGACGCGCACCGCGGCGATCACCGGTGCGGCCGTCGCCGTCTGCGAGGCCTTCGACTGGATGGTGCGCACCAATCGCATCGCCGTCTCCCCGGTGAAGCGGCGCGTAGCCGCGGTGAGCGTCGGTGTCGTCGGGGGCGCTCCCGTACTCGATCTCGAATACGAGGAGGATGTGCGTGCGGACGTCGATGCCAACGTAGTGATGAGCAGCGAGGGACGCTTCGTCGAGGTGCAGGGGACCGGAGAGCATGGGACCTTCGCGCGCGGCGAGCTCGACACCCTGCTCGATCTCGCCGCGACGGGGATCCAGGCGCTCGATCTCGCGCAGCGGCAGGCCCTCGGGCTGCCGTGAGCGGCGGCGGCAGCGAGCGGTCATCGTCGGCTGCCACGTCCGACCGGTATCGCGTGCCGCTCGTCCTCGCGACGCGGAGCGAGGGGAAGGTCCGCGAGCTCGCGGCGATGTGTGCCGCGCGGGGGCGCACCGCGATCGATCTGCGCGCCGCAGGGCTCTCGGACGAGGATCCCGCTGAGGACGCGCTCGAGGTCTACGACACCTTCGAGGCCAATGCCCGAGCCAAGGCGGCATGGTTCGCCGAGCGGCTCCCGGGGCGCATCGTCGTCGCCGATGACTCCGGACTCGAGGTCGTCGCCCTCGGCGGCCAGCCTGGCGTGCGGAGCAAACGATGGACCGGATCGGCGGCCACCGGCGTCGCGCTCTCCGCCGAGAACAACGCCGCTCTGCTCCGAGCGCTCGAGGGGGTGACCGATCGGCGCGCGCGCTTCGTCTGCGTGATGGTTGCGCGATGCGGCGGTCGGGAGTGGATCGGGCGGGGGCACTGCGAGGGGCGCATCCTCGAGGAGGCAGTCGGGAGCGAAGGGTTCGGGTACGATCCACTCTTCTGGAGCGACGAGCTCGGGGCCGCGTTCGGCACGGTTGATCGCGAGGCGAAGGGGCAGGTGAGTCACCGGGCGCGCGCCTTCTCGGCGCTGCTAGCGGCACTCGACGCGAAGGAACCGCGCGACGGTTGACCGTCGCGCCGGGGATGGCTACTCTTCGGGGTTGGCGGGGCGTAGCGTAGCCCGGTATCGCGCCTGCTTTGGGAGCAGGAGGTCGCCGGTTCGAATCCGGCCGCCCCGATCGGGTCGCGAGGGAGATGCTGCAGGGAACGACGGAGCAGTGTGCGAAGCGCCAGTAGCTCAGGTGGATAGAGCAACAGCCTTCTAAGCTGTGGGTCGGGGGTTCGATTCCCTCCTGGCGCGCCTCGTGTGCAGTGTCGTAGGAGCAGGGCGCGCCGTTAGCTCAATTGGCAGAGCAAGTGACTCTTAATCACTAGGTTGTAGGTTCGATTCCTACACGGCGCATCAATGGGAAGGTCCGTTCCTCCGGGGGCGGGCCTTTTTTCTTTGGGGTCAGGTCGGAGGGGTCAGGGGCAGGTGCTGACCCCTGACCCCTGATCCCTGACCTCAGAGGCTCGGATGTTTCAGATGGTGCACGGTGTTTCGTTGGTAGGAATGCGCCACCCGCAGCATCGCCTCCTCCCCGAAGAGGCGCCCGAGGAAGGTCAATGAGACCGGCGTCCCATCCTCGCGGAAGCCGTGGGGAAGGATCACCGCGGGATGCCCCGTGAGATTCGTCGCGGTGAGCTGCGCCCCGGCGTTCGTCGGCGTGACGATCACATCCACGGTCTGCATCAATCGGTCCCACGCCTCGATCGCCAGCGTGCGCACGCGGTTGGCATTGAGGTAATCGACCGCCGGGATGAGCCGCGCCGTGCGGAAGGTGTTCGGCCAGGCCCCCGGCCCCTGCTGCACCAGCTCGCGGACGCGCCCAGACCGCGTGAGTTCATCGAACGCCGCGCCCGCTTCGGCGGTGAGGATGATGCGCATCGCATCGTAATCGAACTCCGGGAGCTCGACGGGGATGAGGTCGATCCCGAGACCCCGCAGCGCCTCGAGCGCCGCATCGTCGAACGGCTTGGTCGGGCGGCGCTCGGCCGGGAGCTCGAACGCACTCTTCACGTAGCCGACCTTGAGCCCGCGGAGTGAGGCGTTGCCATCCCAGTTGAAGGGCGCGGCATGCACCGTCTGGTCCCGCTGGTCGGGGCCATGGATCGCCGCGAAGACCAGCGCGCAGTCCTCCACCGTGCGACACATCGGCCCGAGCTTATCCATCGACCAGCTCAGCGCCATCGCGCCGGTGCGCGGCACACGGCCGAAGGTGGGGCGCAGCCCCGTCACCCCGTTGCGGGTGCTCGGGGAGGAGATCGAACCCAGCGTCTCCGAGCCGATCGAGAAACCCACGCACCCCGCGGCGGTCGCGGAGCCGGGGCCGGCGGAGGACCCGCTCGCCCCCTGGTCGAGCTTCCACGGGTTACGCGTCATCCCGCCATACCAGCGGTCCCCCTGGGCGAGCTCACCGAGGGTGAGTTTGGCGATGAGCACCGCCCCCGCGCGGTCGAGTCGTTCGACGACCGTCGCATCGGCGTCGAATGTCTGCGACCGATACGGCGCCGTCCCCCAGGTGGTGGGGTAGCCCTTCACGGCGAGGAGATCCTTCGCTCCCCAGGGGATCCCGTGGAGCGGGCCGCGGTAGCGACCAGCGGCGATCTCGGCGTCTGCCGAACGCGCCTGTTGCAGAGCACGGTCGCGGGTGAGCGCGGTGACGCAGAGGAGCTGAGGATCGAGGCGCTCGAGGCGCGCGAGGTACATCTCGGTGAGCGCGACGCTGGTGACGGCGCGGGTGCGAACGAGCGCGGCGAGCTCGGTCACCGAGGCGTAGGCGAGCGATTCGAGACGGGCAGGCTTCGCTGGCGGCGTGAGGCGCGTCGGGACGATCGGACGTTGCGGGCCTCGCGGAACCGCATCGTGGCGAGGGAGCGGGGTGAAGATCATCGCCGGGGCGACGGCGTTCGCGACCGGGATGCGATGGAGTCGCTGGAGCTGCGCGGTCTGTCGCTTGAGCCCGTCGAGCATGAGGGCGCGCTCCTCGTCGGTGAACTGCACACCGGCGATCTCGGCGGCGGCGATGATCGTGGCATCGGTGATCTCTTCGACCGACGCGGCCGTGGCGTAGAGCACACCAGGGAAGAGTCCGCCGGCGACCCCGAGGGTGGAGAGGGTGGCCAGGAAATCGCGGCGCGAGTCGGTGGGACGAGGAGCGTCGGTCATGCGTGGGGAGCAGAGGTGTGAGCGCGCATCGGTGCGTCTCGCCGGATGCGTGACGCGATCACCCCGAATGTGCCACGGCGGCGCGGCGGGTGCGAGGCGTTCCTGTGCGGGAGTCGGGGGGTTGCACGGGCGGCGCGACGACGTTATCGTTCGGATCCCTCCAGAATCGATGGTGCTGGCGGGGGAGTGTCTGTGCGGGGCGGTGGCCAGATCGGTGCGTCGCCCCCCTTGACGGTAGGCGGTCGAACGTGTTAAGGTGATGGGCTGGCGCGGAAACGCTGCCGAGCGAACCGAGTTGATTGACAATCGAGTCAGAGAGAGATCGCAAAGTGTGCGAGGCGAACTCGTGGATCTCGTGTCCCGTTCGGGGCCGAGGGAGAGTTCAGACCGAACAATTT
>CAXRBM010000071.1:0-17787 GCA_964228675.1 Gemmatimonadaceae bacterium | reverse complement strand
AGCACCGCTTCCAACAACGTCGTCATCACGGTGTGCAGCCGCCGTGCGCCGATGTTCTCCATCCGGCTGTTGAGATGCGCGGCGATCCGCGCGATCTCCGCCACGCCATCCTCGGTGAATCGGAGCTCTGCCCCCTCGGCGGCGACGAGCGCCGCATACTGCTTCGTGAGGGCATGCTCCGGTTCGGTCATGATGCGGATGAAGTCGGCCTCGGTCAGCGGCTTCAACTCCACCCGGATCGGGAAGCGCCCTTGCAGCTCAGGGATCAGGTCGCTCGGCTTCGACACATGGAACGCCCCCGCCGCGACGAAGAGCACGTGATCGGTCTTCACCATCCCGTACTTCGTCTGGACATTCGAGCCTTCGACGATGGGGAGGAGGTCACGCTGGACCCCCTCACGCGAGACGTCAGGGCCACCCATGTCCCGCTGTCCCCCGGCGATCTTATCGATCTCATCCAAGAAGACGATCCCCATCGACTCGGTCCGCTCGAGCGCTTCGGCGGTCACGTCATCGAGGTTGATCAGCTTGTCGAACTCCTGGTCGAGGAGGATCCGCCGCGCCTCGGCCACGGGCACCATGCGCTGCTTGGTCCGCTTGGGGAGCATATCGGAGAGCATCTCCGCGAAGTGCTGCATCCCCTCCGGCGCGCCGGCCTGGCCGAGTGCATCGAACCCCGGTCCCTGCACCGGGACCTCGACCTCCACCTCGCGCTGCTCGAGCTGCCCATCGCGCAGGAGCTGCCGTAGCTTCTCTCGCGTGCGCTGATGCCGCTCCTTGGCCTGCGCCTCCTCCGCGCTCACGCTCCCGTCAGGCCCCGCGATGAAGACGCGCTGCGGATCGTCGCTGGCTGGAGCCGCCGGCGTGGCCGACACCGGAGGCGGCAGGAGCAGATCGAGCAACCGCTCATCAACACGATCATGCGCGAGGTCCTCGACCTCCCCCTCGCGCTCGGTGCGCACCATGTCGATCGCACTCTCGACGAGATCGCGGACCATGCTCTCCACGTCACGCCCCACGTACCCGACCTCGGTGAACTTCGAGGCCTCGACCTTCACGAATGGGGCGCCAGACAACTTGGCCAGCCGACGCGCGATCTCCGTCTTCCCTACCCCGGTGGGGCCGATCAGGATGATGTTGTTCGGCGCGATCTCGTCCCGGATCGCCTCCGGCGCGCGCTGTCGCCGCCACCGATTCCGCAGGGCGATCGCCACCGACTTCTTCGCCTCCGCCTGCCCGATGATGTAGCGGTCGAGCTCGGCGACGATCTTCCGTGGCGACAGATCCGCGAGGCGCGCGAGCGCCTGTTCGGTCCGCGGGGTCGGCATCAGGCCGTCGGTTCGACGACGGTGATCTGCGTGTTGGTATACACGCAGATCTCTCCCGCGATCGTGAGCGAGCGCCGCACGATCTCCGCCGGCGGCAGATTGGTCTCCCGCACGAGGGCACGAGCCGCCGCCAACGCATACGAGCCACCGGAGCCGATGGCGAGGATGCCATCATCGGGCTCAATCAGCTCCCCGGTACCGGAGAGCATGAACCCATGGTCACGGTCGACGACGATCAGCAGCGCCTCGAGGCGACGCAGCGCCCGATCCTGCCGCCAATCCTTGGCGAGTTCGACCGCGGCGCGCTGCAGGTTCCCGGGGTGCCGCTGGAGCTTCTCCTCGAAGCGCTCGAAGAGGGTCAGCGCATCGGCGGCGGCGCCGGCGAAGCCCGCGAGCACCTTCCCCCCGGTGAGGGCGCGCACCTTCACTGCGCTCCCCTTCATGACAGTATCGCCGAAGGTCACCTGGCCGTCTCCCCCGATGGCGACAGCGCCGCCGCGGCGGACGGCGAGGATCGTGGTGGCGTGGAAGCTCGGGAGGGTCATCGGGGAAAGATAAGGGGCCGTGTCGTGGTCAGGCCCGCGGGTGGGCCTTCCGGTGGACCTGCTTGAGCCGGTCGACCGAGGTGTGGGTGTAGATCTGCGTGGTGGAGACGCTGGCATGCCCTAGCAGCTCCTGAACCGCCCGTAGGTCGGCTCCCCCGTCGAGCAGGTGTGTCGCGAAGGTGTGCCGGAGCGCATGGGCGCTGAGCCCCGCCCCCTCATCGACCTCACCGAGCCGCGCGACCACCGCGTTGTGCAGGGTCTTGGTGCTCATGCGTCGCCCCCGCTGACTCAGGAAGAGCGCCGAGCGATCGACGCTCGCCCCGACCTGGGCGATCAGCTGTTCGCGCGCGCGCTCATACTCGCGCAACGCCTGCTGCGCCGGTCCACCCACGGGCACGATCCGCTCCTTTCGCCCTTTGCCACGCACCTTCACGAGACCGCCGAGCAGATCGAGATCCCGTCGGTCGATTCCGCGCAATTCGCTCAGCCGCAGCCCGGCGGAATAGAAGAGCTCGAGGATCGCCCGATCCCGCACATCGGTGAACCGCCCCTCCTGAGCGCGCGTCGCTGCTGCGGCCAGCACCGTCTCGATCTGCGCTCGATCGAGATGACCCGGCAGATGCCGCTCGAGCTTGGGGGACCCCACCGCTCGCGCCGGATTCACCTCGACGAGATCGGCGCGATGCAAGAAGCGATAGAAGCTACGCGCCGCCGAGAGCATCCGCGCGCTCGTCCGCTTGGCGAGCCCCCGCCGCGCGAGCGAGGCGAGCCAGGCCCGCATCTGCAATCGGTCGACGGTCCCCCACTCCACATGCTCGACTCCGAGGTGCCCGCAAAGGAAGGCGCGCAACCCCTCGAGGTCACGCGCATACGCCGCCACCGTGTTCGGTGACAGATCCCGCTCCTTCGCGAGATAGGTCAGGAACTGCGCGATGGTCTCGTCGCTCGACTCGCTCACATCGGCCTCGGCGTGATCCCCTCGGTCTGACGCCAGCTCTCGAGGTCGCGCAACGCCCGCTCAGCATAGTGCGCCCGCTTGACCGCCTTGTCGCGCGGGGGATCGGGAAGCTCCTCCAAGAGTCCGAAGTTCGCATTCATCGGCTGGAAGTGCGCCGGATCGGCCTCGCACATATAGCGATAGAGCGCCCCGAGCATCGTGGTCGGTGGGGGCACCACCGGTGCGTGTCCGTGCAGGAGTCGATCGAGATTGATCGCGGCGAGCAGCCCGGTGGCCGTGCTCTCGGTATACCCCTCGACCCCGGTCAGCTGTCCGGCGAAGAGCGTCGTCGGCGCCTCACGCAGCGCGAGATGCGGCGCGAGATACCGGGGCGCATTGAGATACGAATTCCGATGGATGCTCCCGAAGCGCAGGAACTCCGCACCGGCGAGCCCCGGGATCATCCGGATCACCCGCTGCTGCTCCGGGATGCGCATCCGCGTCTGGAAGCCAACGAGGTTCCACATCCGCCCCGCGCGATCTTCACGTCGGAGCTGCACCACCGCCCAGGGACGCTTCCCCGTGCGCGGATCGCGGAGCCCCACCGGCTTCATCGGACCGAAACGCAAAGTATCGCGGCCGCGACGCGCCATCTCCTCCATCGGCATGCACCCTTCGAAGTACGGCACTGCGTCGAACTCGTGTGCCGTGAACTGATCGGCGGTCGTCAACGCATCGATGAACGCCTCGTACTCCGGCTGGTCCATCGGGCAGTTCAGGTAGGCACCGCCTTCGTCCGCGGCCTCGACCATCGTCTCCTTGTCCCACCGCGCGGCGCGAAAAGCGATCGACTCATCGATCGACTCCACCGCGAGGATCGGAGCGATCGCGTCGTAGAACGCGAGCGCCTCCCCACCCAACCTGGCACGAATCGCCTCTGCCAGCGCATCGCTCGTCAACGGCCCCGTCGCGACGATCCCCGGGGACGGCAACGTGGCAATCTCCTCCGTCACCACGCGGATCCGTGGATGCGCACGCACCCGCGCATCGACAAAGGCACTGAACTGATCGCGATCGACGGCGAGGGCCGAGCCGGCCGGCACACGCGCCGCATCGGCCCCTTCGAGGAGCAAGCAGCCGAGGGCGCGCATCTCCGCCTTCAGCAGCCCGTGCGCGTTGGTGACCTCGGTGCTCTTGAAGGTGTTCGAGCAGACGAGCTCGGCCAGGCGATCGGTCTGGTGCGCGGCGGTACCGCGCACGGGACGCATCTCAGCCAACACCACCTGATGCCCGCGCTCCGCCAACTGAAAGGCGGCCTCGCTCCCTGCGAGGCCGCCTCCGACCACCGTCACGACGTCGGTCATCGCCTCACCCCGCCGCCGCCACCTCGGCCGCGGCGTCGGCGCCGGTCTCCGGCACATCCCACTCGTTTTGGCAGTCGGCATTGAGACACTTCCGATACGCCCCACGCGTCTTGTTGCTCTTGGCCTCCGCGCCGACCTTCCCGCACTCAGGGCAGCTCTCCGGCACCGGCTTGTCCCAGCAGACGAAGTCACAGTTGGGGTAGTTCTCACAGCCGTAGAAGGTCTTGCCGCGCTTCTTCGACTTGCGCGCCGCGAGATCCCCGCCGTCCTTGGGGCACTTCACCCCGGTCGGCATCGACTTCGTCCCCTTGCACTTGGGAAAGCGCGTGCAGCCGAGGAATTCGCCACTCCGTGACTTGCGCACGATCATCGGACGCTCGCTGCACTCCGGACAGGCGACATCGACGAAGCGCTTCTCCTTCTGATCATTCTTGATCGGGCGCGTGAACGCGCAGTGCTTGGGGTGATGCTCACAGGCGATGAAGGGACCGAAGAAGCCACCCTTCGGGATGAGTCGCCCGCCGCAGGTCGGACAGCGCTCCTGATCGAGGGCCCCGAGGTCATGCGCCTCACGGATCAGCGCCTCGGTATCGACCGACCCGAGCGAGCGCTCGAACGGGCTCCAAAACGCCTCGAGCACCTTCTCCCACGAGAGGGCCCCGTCCTCGATCTTGTCGAGTTCGTGTTCCATCTCGGCGGTGAAGCCCACGTCGAACTCCCGCGGGAACTGGCGTACCATCACCTTTTCCACCGACTCGCCGAGCGGCGTGGGGAAGAAGCGGCGCTGCTCGAGATCGGCGTAGTGCCGCTCGGTGAGCGTCGAGATGATCGAGGCATAGGTCGACGGGCGTCCGATCCCCCGCTTCTCGAGCTCCTTCACCAGCGAGGCCTCGGAGTAGCGCGGTGGCGGCTCGGTGAAGTGCTGCGATGGGTCGACCGACTTCACCGGGACCTTCGCCTTCGCTGGGATCGGCGGGAGGGGCTGCGCATCCTCGAGCGCGGTGTGATCCCCCTCCTCGTGCGCCTCCTTGTAGAGGGCGAGGAAGCCGGGGAACTTCACGACCGAGCCGGTGGCGCGGAAGAGATAGCGCCCGAGGTCGAAGTCGATCGTCGTCGTGTCGAACATCGCCGGCGCCATCTGTGACGCCATGAAGCGCTGCCAGACGAGCGTGTAGAGCTTGAGCTGCTCGGGGGTCAGGTAGCGCGCGACCGAGTCGGGGGTGCGCGCCGGATCGGTCGGGCGGATCCCTTCGTGGGCACCCTGCGTCGCATCATCCTTGGCGTCGGTGTAAAGCTGCGGCCCGTCGGCGAGGTATGAGGCCTCGAACTGCGAGCCAAGGTATGTCCGGGCCGCCGCCGCCGCCGACTCGGCGACGCGTACATGGTCGGTACGCATGTAGGTGATCAGACCGACCGCGCCTTCCGCCGTCGAGAGCTGCACGCCCTCGTAGAGGTTCTGCGCGAGTCGCATGGTCCGCTTGGAGCCGAAGCCGAGCTTCTTCGCCGCCTCCTGCTGGAGGGTGCTCGTCTTGAACGGCGCCTCGGGGCGCTTGCGACGCTCGCGCTGCTTGAGGTCGGTGACATCGAAGGTCGTCCGCTGCGCGAGCTCGGCGACGATGGCCTGCGCCGCCCCGGCACTCCCGATCTCTGGCTTGGCCCCGTCGATGTGATGCAACTTGGCCGCGAAGGTCTGCCCCTGATAGGCGAGCTGCGCGGTGATCTTCCAGTACTCGCGCGGGATGAAGGCACGGATCTCGCGCTCCCGCTCGACGAGCAACCGCAACGCCACCGTCTGCACGCGACCGGCGGAGAGCCCCTTCTTCACCGTCTTCCAGAGGAGCGGGCTCGCCTTGTAGCCGACGAGGCGGTCGAGGACGCGCCGCGCCTGCTGCGCATCGACCTTCTTCTGGTCGATCGCGCGCGCCTGCTGCAGCGCTTGGCGGACCGCATCCTTGGTGATCTCGAAGAAGAGGGCGCGCTTGATCGGTGGCGACTGACGGCCGCTGATCTGCTGCTCCACATGCCAGGCGATCGCCTCCCCTTCGCGATCGGGGTCCGTCGCGATGAAGACTTCCTTCGCCGTCTTCGCCGCGCTCTTCAGTTCGGCGACGGTCTTCTCCTTCCCGGGGATCGTCACATACTGCGGGGCGAACCCGTGCTCGATGTCGATCCCGATATTCTTGACCGGGAGGTCCCGGATGTGGCCCACCGTCGCCTTCACGGCGTACCCGGAGCCAAGGTACTTCCCGATGGTCTTGGCCTTGGCGGGGGACTCCACGATGACCAGCGACTTGCCCGCCGCGGCCCGGGCCGCCTCCTCGTCGTGCGGGAGTTCCGACTCGGCCACGACGCGCTTGGCCCGCTTGGCGGCGGTCTTGATCGCCGACTTCGCCGCCTTCTTCACGGCCTTCTTCGCGGTCTTCTTCTTGGTGGTCGCCATAAGGTGGGCTATCCTAGTCCGGTCGCTGTCCCAATGCAAGCGCAACTATAAGAGTGGCCACCTCGTCCGCCCCCATCGAATCGGTGCTAACCACATGATTTGATTGCAGATAGAGGTCTTCACGACGCCGCAGGAGTCGTTGGACCGATTCTGCTGGATCCGCCCCCTGCAACAGGGGCCGGTCGGCGACGGTCGCTCCCATCCGGCGGACCGCGACCACGGGGGAAACCGCCAGATAGAACGCCTGCAGCGATACCCCGAATCGGGCCCGATGGTCCGGATCCTCGATCCATCCCCCGCCTGGGACGAGAACCACGGGAGGGCCTTCCGGAGGCGCCAATTCGGCGGTCAGCCGGCGCTCCCGGGCGCGGAACGTCGCTTCCCCCGACTCGGCGAACAGCGCGCGGATCGTCCGGCCGGCGGCCCGCTCGATCTCCCGATCGACATCGATACAGGGCCAGCCAAGCCGCTCCGCGACCAGGGCTCCGACCGTGCTCTTTCCCGCACCGGGCAACCCCACCAAGACGATCGATCGTGGCGCCCTCGGCGAGGCGCCCGCGCGGGGATCAGCCCCGACGATCGTCGACACGCGCCAGATACGAGGCGAGGTTCCGCTGGAGCTCGCCGAGCGAATCGCCGCCGAACTTCTCCACGAGCGCATCGGCGAGGACGAGCGCGGTCATCGCCTCCGCGATCACGCCCATCGCAGGGACCGCGGTGACATCGCTTCGCTCGACCGACGCCTCGGCGGGGGTCCCCGTGGCGGTGTCGATCGTCGCGAGTGGGCGCATGAGGGTCGAGATCGGCTTCATCGCCACCCGGAGGACCAGGGGCTCGCCGGTCGTCATCCCCCCTTCGAGCCCACCGGCGTGGTTGGTCGCACGACGCACATGTCCGCGGCGTGTCGCGCCGGCGTCGGGGACGATGGCGTCGTGCACCGCGGAGCCGCGGCGACGGGCCGCCTCGAATCCGAGCCCCATCTCCACCCCCTTCACCGCGGGGATCGAACAGAGCGCCTGCGCGAGGCGCCCATCGAGTTTGCGATCCCACGCCACGTGCGAGCCCAAGCCGATGGGGAGCCCGGTCACGACCACCTCGCAGATCCCCCCGAGGGTGTCGCCCGCATCCTTCGCCGCATCGATCGCCGCGAGCATCCGCGCTTCGGCGTCACGATCCATGCAGCGGACCGGTGAGGCATCAGCGGCGACGTTGAGATCGACGGGCCATGCCGCTGGTGGCGCCGCATCGATTCCGCCGAGGTGCACGAGGTGACTCCCGATCGTGATCTCACACGCCGCCAGCAGCCGTCGCGCGACGGCACCCGCTGCGACGCGGGCGACCGTCTCTCGTGCGGACGCGCGCTCGAGGATATCGCGCGCATCGGCGCGATCGTACTTGAGGAGCCCGGTGAGATCGGCGTGGCCCGGGCGGACGCGCGTCACCTGCCGCGCGCGACCTCCGCCGGTGGTGTCGTCCGCGCGCGGGGCGGGATCCATGATCGCCTCCCAGTTCCCCCAATCGTCGTTGCGCACGAGGATCGCGATCGGTGAGCCCAGCGTCTCGCCGGCGCGTACCCCCGAGAGGAACTCACCGCGATCCCGCTCGATCTGCATACGTCGCCCTCGGCCGTAGCCCTGCTGGCGACGCGCGAGCTCACGATCGATCGAGTCGATCAGAAGCGGGAGCCCGGCCGGCACACCCTCGACGAGGGCGAGCACGGCCGGGCCGTGGGACTCGCCAGCGGTGCGGAAGGTGAGCCGCGACATCAGGCGATCATCGGCGTCTGCTCAGGGGACCGCAGGCATCCCTCGGACCACCTCGCCCTCATCCACGATGTGCGGGGTCACGAGGATCAGGAGATCCTGCTTCCGCTCTTCGATCCGCTCTTGGCGAAAGATGCGTCCGATCCACGGGATGTTCATCAGGATCGGGATCCCCGACTTGATCGTGGAGACCTGCGTCTGCGTGAGCCCGGCGATCACCACCGTCTCCCCGTCGGCAACCAACACCTCGTTGTTCGCCGTCCGCTCGCTGATGCTCGGACCGGCCTCGGTCGTCCCGAGGAGCGCCTGTTGGCCCGCGGCGATCTCGAGGCTCACCTGTCGGTTCGCCGTCACGTGCGGCGTGACATCGAGGGTGATGCCGACCTTCTGCCGGAAGATCTGTGGCGCGACGGCCTGGATCTGCCCCGGCACCACGGGGGGAGTGAGCAAGAACGCGATCTCCGACCCGGCGAAGAGCGTCGCCTTGCGATTGTCGATCGTCGTGGTGCTCGGCTCGGCCTGCACATCGGAGAGTTGCTCGGCGCTCAACGCATCGAGAAAGGAGGTGAGGTTATAGCCGCGAACGACCGTGTTGAAGATCAGCGAGAGCGCGGAGCTGGTGCGGAAGAGGCGATTCGCGTTGGCGACCCCGGCAAAGGCATCCCCAGCGAGGTTGATGCGGAAGTTGCCCTGCACGGGGGTCTGCCCCCCAGGCTGGAGCCGCGTGGTGAGGGACTGGATGAAGGTGTTCGGGGTTCCGACATCGTAACTCACCCCGAGCTCCTGGGTCGCGGTACGATCCACCGAGATGATCTTCGCCCGGATCGCCACCTGCGGGGTCCGCCGATCGAGATCCCTCACGTACCGCACGATATCGGAGAGGCGCGAGGCCGTCTCGGTGATGATGATCGTGTTGGTCTTGACGTCCGTCGCGACGGTCCCGCGGCCGCACGAGGTCGTGGAGAGCACCATCGGCGTTGGTGCAGGGGGTGCCCCCGTGACCCCGGCGCCTCCCGTCGGGGCGCTCGCGCAGGCGGCGATCAACTGCTTGATCGTCTCAGCCAGTTCCGCGACCTTGGCATAGTTCACCGGGATGATCTGCGAGACCAGGGGCTCCACCGAGGTGCGATCCGCGATGTTCTTGTAGCTATCGATCGTGATGATCCCGGTGGAATCCTCGACCGCCGAGAACCCGTTCGCCTGCAAGATCTTGCCGAGCGCGATGTCCCAGGGCTGATTCGCGATCTCCGCGGTGATGTCACCGGCGACCTGCGGACCGAAGACGAAGGTCCGCCCCGAATGCTCGGCGAAGACCGCGATGACCTCGTTGATCGGGGTCGCGGCGAAGGAGACACTGATCCGCGAGCGCGGCGGCTGTGCCGCGGCGACGGGCACCGATGTGCCCGTGGGCGGCGATGTGGTCGGCGACTCGTCCACCCGCGACGCCTCGAGCGCCAACGTGCCACTGGACCACGGAGAGAAATCTCCCGGACCGGTGACGCTGATCTGCAACTCGCCGGGACGCCGGATCACCCCGTACTCCCGTGCCGCATCGAGGTCGAGGACGACTCGCACGACGTCCGGCTGATGCTGCATGACCCGGAGATTGGTGATGCCAGCCCGCGATTGGCGATCGTAGATGGGCGTGCGGAATTGGACCGTCGCCCCGCGCAGATCGAGGACGATCCGATGCGGGGTCTCCAATGAGAAGTCGGTGACCTGGACCTCCCCATCCACCGCGATCAGGACATCGGCGCGATCCGTCGCCGGTACGATCCGCACCGCGGTGACCCGCGCCGTCATGTCGGACGCGCCGCTCGCGGGGGTGGTCCATCCCATCAGGACCGCCACCAGCGCGACCCGTGCCCCGATGCGCCTCATGGCGTCTTCTCCTTGCGAGGATCCTTGAGCATCAATACCTCCTGTCGCGTGTTGCCGAACTCATCGATCGCCACCGCGACCTCCGTGGCTCGGATCCCCGTCACCCGGATCCGACCGAAGACCGCTCCCACCTTCGCCCGATAGAGCTGGTTCGTCGAGACATCCTTGAGCATCGCCACGGAATTGCTCGCCACCGGGTCCACGAGGATCCCCGTGACGCGGAGGTCCGAGACGAGCGGGCGGACCTCTCCGGTGGCGATCAATGAGGCGAAGGGGTCGCGCCGTCCCTGACGCACATAGACGAATTCCTCTCGCTCCAAGGTGACACGCCCCGCCGAATCGGTCGAGATCCTCGGGGTCGCGCCCTTCGTCCCGGGCGGCGACGCCGTCGGGGTCCCCGGCGCGCCGGCCTGCGCCGAGGCGAGTTGCGCCGATCCGACGAGGACGAGGACGAGGCCGCACAGCCGACCGCACGACCATCGGATCATGGCGCCACTCCCGTGCGCACCACATACGTCTGCACATCAAAGGTCGCGGCAAGGAGCTGCTCACCCGCCGCCGCCTCACGCCGTCCCGGCGTCGTCGCGGGCGCCACGGTCACGTTGACCGGGACGATGATCCGGCGTAAGGAAGCGATCGAGGCCAGGACCTCGCCGATCTCATGATAGGTCCCTCGCAAGGAGAGCCGGAACCCATAGGCATCGAACGTCGTACCCGTCACCGTCTCGCTCGGGGCGAAATCCCCGAGTTCGAGATTGTTGCGGCGCGCGGCCGCCAGGATCTGGTCGAGGAGGGCCGGCACCTCGTTCCCGGTCGGGATCAACGAACGCATCTGCCGAAGGTTCTCGGTCAACACCGCCTGCTGCTGATCGAGCGAATCGACCGACCCGCGCGCCAACACCGCCTTCGCCCGTCCATTGCTCGCCTCAAGTCGCTCGATGTGCGATGTGACCTCCGCCAGCGAGGCCACCTTGGGCTGGTACGCGAGGTACCAGTAGGCGAAGACGCCTGCGAAGGCCATGATGCTCACGAGGAGCATGGTCTGGTCCCGCTGACTCGTCGGGCGACTGATCATCGGTCGGGCCCCGCCAATGTGAGGGGGACGGTGCGCAGGAGGGCCGGATCGGGACGCTCATAGCGCAGATCCAAGGTGAATTCGTTCACGTCCTTTCCCTCCACCTGTGTCACCGACGACGTCGCGAGATTCACGTCGGAGATGAAGGGCGAGGCCTCCAACTGCTTCATGAAGATCGTGAGCGCCTGGATATCGATCGTCACCCCGATGACCCGGACGGTGAGGGGTGGCAGCGAGTCCGCCGCGATCTGGTCAGCCGAGGCCGTCGTGGCAGCGGAGGACTGCGCGACCGACCGCAACCAGGTGTACATCGGCAGCGACCGCGCGATCTCATCGAGGAGATGCGGCCAGATGAAGCGGCGGCCGTCGAGGGCGGCGATCGTCCCGATCTGCACGAGCACGGAGTCCCGCTGCGCCTCGGCGGCACGCAGGCGTGTGATCACCGCATGGAACCGCACACTATCCTGGATCGCACGCGTCTCCTGTGCGAGGAGGTCCGCCGCCGCTCGGCGCTGGCCGTTCCACATCACCCCACCGATCCCGGCCGCCAGCACGACGCTCCCGACCGCGATGGCCAGCCAGGGATCCTTGAATCGGTTCCCGATCCCCCCGAGGAGCGCACCGAGATCGATGCGTCGACGCGCCGCCTTGGGCTTCGCCGATCGCCCAGGAAGGAGGTTGATCTCGATCATCGGCATCCGATCAGCCCTGCACCCGCAGCGCGAGACCGATCGCTTGCATGAAGAGCGGCGCGACCTCTTCGGCCTCCAAGGATTCGAACGCCCCATCCCGAACGGCGAGACTCGCCAGCGGCGTCGCGAGCATGATCGGCACGCGGAGCCGCGCCCCCATGGTGTCGAGCAACCCGGGCGTCCGGGCCCCGCCACCGCAGACGTAGACCGAGGCGACCTGTGTGAGCGAGCGAGACGAGGAGGCGAGGAATGCCGAGGCCCGTTCGATCCCCACGGCGATCTCCTCCCCTCGTGCGACCAGTACCGCATCGAGTGCCGTCGAGCGATCGGGCGAGTCGAGCACGGCCGTCGCCTCCTCGACGCTCAACCCGAGGTCCCGCTGCAGATCCTCACGGAACCGGCGGGTGCCCACGCCTAGGTCCCGAGTGAGCACCGGCACCCCATCCTCGACGATGTTGATGTTGGTGACCTCGTGGCCGATGTTGACGAGCGCCACCACCCCCGACATCGCCTCCGGGTGACTCCGTTCGAACGCGTTGTGGAGCGCGAACGAGTCCACGTCGACGATGGCCGCCGTGAGCCCCGGTTCCGCCAGGACGCGCAGTTTGGCCTCGACCAATTCCCGCTTGGCCGCGACGAGCAGGACCTGCATCTGCTCGTCGGTGGCGTCGGGATCCAGGATCTGGAAGTCGAGCTCCACCGAATCCATGTCGAAGGGAACGTGTTGCTCCGCCTCCCAGCGCATGAGCTCCTGTGCCTGAGACTCCTTCACCCGGTCGATGGTGATCTTCTTGACGATGACGTCGCGCCCACCGACGGCGGTGGCGACCGCAGGCGTCTGCACCCCGACCGCACCGAGGCAGGACAGGATGGCATCGGAGACGATCACCGGATCCATGACCTCCCCCTCCACGATCGCATGCGTGAGGAGGGGCGCCATGGCGACGCGGACGAGCTCTGGCTCGGTCCCGCCGTGGTCGATGACGGCCACTTTGACGAGCCCCGACCCGATGTCGAGTCCGACGGCTGTCTTCTTCCTGCGGGAGAAAAGGGCCATGATGGGAGCTGAGGGAACTACCTGACGCAACCCATGTAACTTGCCCTTCGGGGGAAGACTGGTCAATGCACGACGCCGCTCTATGGTAGCGCCTTGCCGCCTCGACTAAACGAGCGGACCTTCGGGGAGGTCACTCCGTCGAACCGGGCCGAACCCGTTCACTCCCCAGGTCTTGGGAAGGCCAACCCGTCCGCGAGGGTCCGCAGATGCGCCCCCGCACAGCGCACCCCGCCCACCCCCGATACCACGACCGCGGGTGTCATCCAGAGCAGCGATCTCGCCCGACCTCCGTGCCCCCCCACGACCTGGACGTCTACGAGGATGATCCCATCACGCAGATGCCACCAGCGCGTGTCCGTGCTTCCTCCGTCTGGGCGGCCCTGCACGCGTCGGTGCGGTGCCAAGGGGGCTGACGCGCACAGCAACGCGATGTCGGGCGGGGTGCGCGCCGATTCGGTCCCCGCCGCCATCGCGAGTCGCACCTCCAGCCCCTCGCGCATCTGGATCGCCTCGTGCAACGACCCCATCGCCTCGGCCAGGGCCAGCGACCCCCATACCACCACCACGACGAGGACGAGGAGCACCTGCGGGAGGGCGAATCCAGGGCGCACGTCAGGGGCGTCCTACCAAAATGATACCGGAGAATGGGCGATCCACCGCCGGAATCCGAGCGATGGCGGTGAGGTAACCATCCGCCGCCGCGTGAAAGGCGAGTCCGCCCTCACGCGGTGGCCGAACCGGGCCTCCGATCGGCTGCGCCGCTCCGCATCGCATCCCCGCACAATTTCTGAGGCCGACCATCCATGCCCCCCCAGCCTCCTGGTAGGTGACAAGGCGGATGCGGCGATACAGCTCAACCGGTGCGCCCGGCGGCGGTACGGGCGCTGGCTGGGCGAACGTCAACCTCGCCGCGGCATCGAATCGCGAGGACGCACCGACAAAGGGACTGCCATCGCCACAGGCGTCACGTCCGGTCATCATGAGAGCCTCCCTCACCTGCACCGAGATCCACTCCGGTCCGCGAGCCGTGTCCGGCGAGGCGAGGTAGTCGAGGCGATCGCCGTTGGCCGGCACCTCAGCCAGCACCGTGAGCGCATCGGCATCCGTCGGATCCGAGGGGGTCAAGCGGAGGCCCAACGTGTCCGCTCGGCACGTGACGCCGACGCCGATCCGGAGCTCGGCCTCGAGCGCCGTATCCCCGACCACGCGTGCATGCCGCAGCTGTCGTCCCACCGCCTCGACCACCGCGATCAGTTCGCTCCCTCGGTGTTCCCCCTGCCCCCGCACCACGATCCCTTCAGCGATTCGCCTCAGGTGGAGCTGGCCTCCGATCGCAGCGACGACGACGAGCGAGCCGACCGCCATGCCGGCGAGTAACTCCACGAGGGTCATCCCCGACCGCGATCTCATTCGATGCACCGCCGCTGGAGCGCCACGGTGAGTCGAGGCACGCGGGCCTCCCTCCCGATCGAGAGATCCCCCGTGAGGCTGACGACGGAATCTCGCGCCAAGATCACCCACCGATGCTCTCCCCCCGTCGCGCCGATCACCTGCCACGCACTGTCGCGGAGCCGCGGACACGGGGTCCCCTCGAACCGGCCGATCTCCTGCTGGGCGAGCCGTACCCCCTCCGCATAGCGCTGGGCGAAGCGCTCGACCCGCTGGGCGGTGAGGAGGGTGGCCGTCGCACCCGTGAAGCCGATCCCCACCAAGAGGATGGCCACCACCGATTCGACGAGGGAGACCCCTGTGGAGGATGGGCGCACGACGGAGGATCGCACGCCGGTACACCGACGCGTGATCCGGTGACCGCACACGGGTGCCCCACAACGCACAGCGGGCCGAGCACTGTGTGCTCGGCCCGCTGCCCGCTCACTGACCGATCAGGGTCTCGACTACTGGCAGACCGGGATGCCGCTGCTGTCGCCAGCAACGGTGGAGTTGACCGTCATGGTGCAGGTGATCGTGACGCCATCGACGAGCGCGGTGGTCGCGGTGTAGACCGAACCGACCGGGGCGCCGAGCGTGATCGTGACGTTCGAGGAGGGCTGGAAGAAGGTCGGGGAGACCGACGCGAGATCCGACCCGTACGCGCCGAGCTGCGCGAACCGCGTCTCCTGCGCCGTCGCCAAGTTACGCAGGTCCGACTTCATCGCCGCGATCTGCGCCGAGCTCTTGCTGTTGCCGAACTTCGGGAGGGCGATCGCCGCCAGGATGCCGATGATGACGACAACGATCAGCAGCTCGATGAGAGTGAAACCAGCCTTCGCGCGTCGTGCGTCCATCGGTATCTCCTGAAAATGGGGAGGGACAGTCGGAAGCGGTCCAGGTCACGCTATGGACCTCCACCATATCTACGACCGGCCGGTCGGGAGCGCAACTACTTCCTCGCCTCTGGGCGCCCCCCGAAGATCATGCCGAACCCTCCCCCGAGGCCACCGGGGGCGATGGCGACCTTCACATCGTCCCCACGGCGGTCGAAGGGTTTCCCTGACCGGATCCAGGTGTTCCGCGCATCGGCCGAATCGTAGGAGGCCAACAGGGAGTCCGCCACCTGCGCGAGGTCATGGAATTTCCTATAGGTGAGTCCTCGCACGACCGCATCGCGCGCGTGACGCCGCGCGTCGGAGAATCGGCGCGCCTCGAAGAGGCAGACGATCCGGGTCACCTGCAGGGGTTGCACCCAGCGGTATTTCCCCGCGAGTGCCTCCGCCAGGGGGAGGGCCTCACGACACCTCCCTCTACGCTGGAGGAGATCGGCGTAGAGATAGCCGTATCCGTCGTGCAACGCGTATGCGGTGGCCAGGTGCCGTTCCGCACGTTCGAATTCGCCGAAGCCATAGAAAAGTTGACCGATCACCGCATGGCCTCGGCCATTCTGGGGGGATTCCACCACCATGGTGGAGAAGACCGTGAGGGAATCGGCCCACGAGGTCTGTCGCGCCGCGCTCCGTGATGCCCCCGCGACGACCAACACCGCGACGAGCACGCTCGCGCACTGACGGATGCGCTGAGACGCCGCCCCCACTCCGGCGAAGAGGACGGCCGCGAGAAACCCCACCGAGATGGACGGCAACAACAAGGTCCGTTCCGCGAGGAGCACCCCCGTCGAGAAGAGCAGATTCGACGTCACGGAGAACGCGACAGGGAACGCGAGGAGGCCGAAGATCGCCGCCGCGTTCCGGCGCATCCATGCCCATCGCAGCCCGAGCAGCCAGGTCAGAAGCAGCAGAAACGCCACGAGATGGGAGGGATGCGGCGTGGTGCGGACGGGGAACTGGGGCGGTGCATAGTCCGCATAGAGCCGTGCGGGCCACACCATCAACCGGCCCACCTCCGGCCAGAGGGCCGAGGCCGCCAGGAGGCGTTGGGCGTGCGTGAGTCCCCAGAGGGAGAAGTGCGGACTGCCGCCAAAACCTCCGAGCACCGAGAACCGGATCAGGAGGAACGCGAGCGAGACCCACAGCAGGATCCGCAGGAGCAGCCAGAAGCGACTCACCGCATCACCGAGCCCTGAAACACCACCGCGACGGAGCGCGACCTCCGCGGCGAGCAGGAGCCCAGGGAAGACGATCGCATGCTCCTTCGAGAGCAAGGCACCGGCATAGAGGAGGCTGACCCACGCGACGGTCCGCGGCGTGAGGCGGCCACGTCGACGGTCGCGAACGAAGAGGAGCAGTGCGCCGAGGACCAGCATGGCCACGAGCAATTCGGCCTGACCGACGACGTTGCCGACGCTCTCCACATGGACGGGATGCACGGCCCAGAGTGCGGCGCCGACCAGCGCCGCTCGCCTGGCGATCAGCTGTCGGAGCAACGCGAGGCATGCGAGACACGCCCCGACATAGAGCAGGAGGTTCACCCCATGGAAGACGATCGGATCGCCACCGCCCACGGCCCACTGCACACCGAAGGCCAGCAACACGATCGGTCGGTAGAGATCCCGGGCGAACGACTCGATCAGCCAGTACGGCTCCACGAAGGGTCGCCAGAGCGTTCGCCAATCATGGATCCGCTTGTTCTCGAGCACGATCGCCACGTCGTCGTAGGCGAACCCATTGGGGAGGCTGGTGATCGACGACGCCAACGCCAGCAGAACGACCAGCACCGCCGCCCCGCGCCAGTCATCCAGCCAGCGCCTAGCCAGCCGCTCGCCGAGCGGCAGATTATCCTCAGGTCGTGACGGTCCCGTCATCGCCGCGAAATCTATCGCCCTCACGCGACTCTTCCCGTGCCACGGCCCTCGTCCGACCATGATCCCCTGGGTGGTCCGCTGCGCGTCACCGCACAGGTCACCATCCCCGCGCACGAGCTCACCATCCACGCGACCCGCGCGGGGGGCCCTGGCGGCCAGCATGTGAACACCAGCAGCACCCGGGTCGAACTCACCTGGTGCGTCACGACCTCGGGCGCGCTCACCGAACCCCAACGCGACCGCCTCCTCGCACGACTCGCCGCTCGACTGGACTCCACTGGAACGATCCGGATCGTCTCGGCCGAGACCCGGAGCCAGCGGCAGAATCGCCTGCGCGCGCTTGAGCGGCTGGCCGAGACGATCGCCGCTGCGCTCGTGGTCCCGAAGGTGCGCAAGAAGACGCGGCCGACGCGGGGCTCGGTCGAACAGCGGTTGTCAGAGAAGAAGCGGCAGACTGCGCGGAAAGCGGACCGACGTTGGCGCGGTGAGGAGTGAGGGCGAAGCGAGGTT
>CAXRBM010000070.1:0-2942 GCA_964228675.1 Gemmatimonadaceae bacterium | reverse complement strand
CGGAGCTCGGCCCGGTACCCCCACATCGAGGACATCGTCCCGGGCCAGAGGGCGACGGTCGAGGTCGCGTTCGCCGTGATCGGGGGGATCCCGAGGGCGACGAGGGCGGGGAAGGTGACGAGAGTCCCCCCGCCGGCCATGGCATTCATGGCGGCGCCGACGGCCGCGGCGAGCGCGGTGAGGGGGAGGAGGGTGGTCTGGTCCATCGGACAGGAGAAGGATAGTCGAACCTGACATCCGTGCCGGTGTACCAGCCGCTATCTTTCTTCGATGGGCGGACGCCGATGCGTCCGTCGCAGGTTGCGCGCCCTGCGCGACCGTTCCTCACCCTCCGCAGTCGGGACCTTCCACGATGTCCGGCACGACGACTCCCCCCACCGGCGACCACCTCGAGATCAAGGACTCTCGCACGGGCAAGATCTACTACGCCCCGATCACCGACGAGACGATCCGCACCTCCGACCTCAAGCAGATCAAGGTCAATCCCGACGACTTCGGGATCATGGGCTACGATCCCGCCTTTATGAACACCGCCTCGTGCCGGTCGGCGATCACCTTCATCGACGGCGACAAGGGGATCCTCCGGTACCGTGGGTATCCGATCGACCAGCTCGCGGAGAAGTCGAACTTCCTCGAGACCGCCTGGCTCCTTCGGCATGGGGAGCTCCCGACGCAGAAGGAGTACGACGAGTTCCAGCACCACATCACGTACCACACGTACGTGCACGAGAACATCAAGCGTTTCATGGAGGGGTTCCGCTACGACGCGCATCCTATGGCGATGCTCACCGCCGGCGTGGCGGCGCTCTCCTCGTTCTATCCGACCTCCAAGAACATCTACGACGAGACCGAGCGCGACATCGCGTTCATCCGGCTCCTGGCCAAGATGCCGACGCTCGCCGCCTTCGCGTACCGGCATGTGAAGGGGCTCCCGTACGTCTATCCTGACAACTCGCTCTCATACGCCGAGAACTTCCTCTCGATGATCGCGCGGATGTCGGAGCCGAAGTACGAGGCGAACCCGGTGTATGCGCGGGCGATCGACATCCTCTTCATCCTCCATGCGGATCACGAGCAGAACTGCTCGACCAACGCCGTCCGCGCGGTGGGCTCGTCGCATGTGGATCCGTATTCGGCGGTCGCCGCCGGGATCTCCGCGCTCTACGGCCCGCTCCACGGCGGGGCGAACGAGGCGGTGCTCCGTATGCTCGAGGAGATCGGCGATGTGAAGAACATCCCGGCCTTCATCGAGTCGGTGAAGAGTGGGAAGGGGGCGGCGCGCCTGATGGGCTTCGGCCACCGCGTCTACAAGAGCTACGACCCGCGCGCCAAGATCGTGAAGTCGCTCTGCGACGACGTGCTCCGCGTCGCCGGCCTCACCAAGGACATGGAGATCGCCCTCGAGCTCGAGCGGATCGCGCTCAGCGACGACTACTTCATCTCCCGCAAGCTCTATCCGAACGTCGACTTCTACACCGGGCTGATCTATCGGGCGATGCACTTCCCGACGGACTATTTCACCGTGCTCTTCGCCATCGCGCGGACGGCGGGGTGGATGGCCCAGTGGGAGGAGCTCCTCCTTGATAAGGAGCAGAAGATCGCGCGGCCGCGGCAGATCTACACGGGCTTTGCCGAGCGGCCGTACCAGGCGAAGGTCGATCTGTCGCATAAGATCACGAAGTAGCAGGTCTCAGGTGGTAGGTGTCAGGTGTCAGAGGGGGTGGGGCCATCGGCCGCGCCCCCTCTGTGCTATCGTGCCAGCCCTTACTTCAGTCCCGTGACCTCCGCCCCTGATCCCTGCTCTTGCAGATCCCCCGCACCGGGCAGACCTCGCAGTGTTTGACCCGCGCCGTGCAGATGAGCGCGCCCAGTTCCATCAGCGCCTGATTGTGCGTCCATGCCGCTTTTCCAGTGCGCGGGAGCGTGGCTTCGGCGATTTCCCAGATCGCCTTCTGGTCACGAGCGCGCTTGGGATGGAGCCGCGGCGCGAAGACGCGCGTGAGGACGCGCGCCACGTTCGTATCCACCAAGGGCTCGCGCCGCTCGAAGGCGAAGGTCGCCACCGCGCCGGCGGTATAGGGGCCGATCCCCGGGAGCTGGCGGAGCTGGTCGGCCTCGGACGGGAATCCCTCACGCACCACGGCGCGTGAGACCTTATGCAGGTTCCGCGCGCGGGCGTAGTAGCCCAACCCCTCCCACTGCGCGACGACCTGCGATTCCCGCGCCTTGGCGAGCGCCTCGACTGAGGGGAAGCGATCGAGGAAGCGATGATAGAAGTCGATGACGCGCGAGACCTGCGTCTGCTGAAGCATCAGCTCGGAGACGAGGATGCGATACGGGTCGCGGGTCTTGCGCCATGGCAGGTCGCGTGCGTGGCGACGATACCACGCCCGGAGCTTGGTGCCGAAGGTGCGGAGTGCATCGTGATCGAGGCGTGGGGTCCGAGGCGACCGACCCCTGGTCCGACCGGTTCCGCGGGGCACGCTCAGTGCGGATCCCAGGTCGGGACGGCGGAGAAGAGGCCGCCGTCGACGATCAGCTCGCGCGCGAGGAGCATCCCGACGACGATCGAGAGTGCCCCCGCGGCGAAACGGATCCCACCCTGGGCGCGCCGAACCGATGCCGCGGCGTAGAGCGCTGGGGCGGCGATCAGCGCGGTGACCAGCATCATCCCGGCGATCGTGCCGAGGCCGAAGACGGCGAGATAGACGACCGCCTGCCAGCTCTCGCGAATGGCGCTCAGTGCAAGGATCGCCACCGCGGCAGAGCCGGCGAGACCATGGACGACCCCGATCAGGATTGGGCGACGCGTGCTGTTTACGGACTTCACGGTGTCGGCAGCCGGACGCGGTCGGAGGTTCGCGAGGCCGAGCCCGATCAACATCAGCGCGACCCCGAACTCGAGTCCCAGCCCGACGCGCGGTGGGACCACGAGGCGGAAC
>CAXRBM010000069.1:0-25848 GCA_964228675.1 Gemmatimonadaceae bacterium | reverse complement strand
CGGCGACGCGCGGTACTCCGGCACCTACGCTGAGGGGTGGCGCTTCCCCGAGGCACGCGAGGCGGCCTTCGGCGCCGACGCGATGGTCGCGAGCAACTCCGACCTCGCGAGCGAGGCGGGACTCGAGGTCCTGCGCGCCGGCGGCAACGCCGTCGATGCCGCCGTCGCCGTCGGGTTCGCCCTCGCGGTGACCTATCCCTTCGCCGGCAACATCGGCGGGGGCGGCTTCATGACGATCCGCATGGCCGATGGCCGGACCGCCGCGCTCGACTACCGTGAGGTCGCGCCGCTCGCGGCCACGCGGGATATGTTCGTCGACGCCGCGGGAACGCTCACCGACCGGAGCGTGCTCGGGCATCTTGCCTCCGGGGTGCCAGGGGCCGTCGCCGGCCTCGATGCCGCGCTCCAGCGCTATGGCACGATGTCACTCGCGCAGGTGATGACGCCCGCCATCCGGCTCGCACGGGACGGCTTCCTCGTCGATTCGGCGCTCCACCGCTCGCTCCGCGGGGCGCAGGACCGCATCTGTCGCTTCGCCGGCTGCGCCCTCTTCTATCCGAACGGCGAGGCGATCACACCAGGGGGGCGCCTCGTGCAGAGCGACTTGGCGCGGACGTTGCAGGCGATCGCCGAGCAGGGACCGCGTGGCTTCTACACCGGTCCGGTGGCCGATGCGCTCGTCGACGAGATGCGGCGTGGCGGCGGGATCATCACGCATGAGGACCTCCGGCACTACGAACCCAAGTGGCGTGACGCCATCGTCTCCACCTATCGCGGCCACACCCTCATCACGATGCCCCCGGCTTCCTCAGGCGGGATCACGATGACCGAGTCATTCAACATCCTCGAGCACTTCGCTCCGCTCCCTCCGTTCGGGAGCGCCCAGTACCTGCATCTCTTGGCCGAGGCCTTCCGGCGCTCGTTCCAGGATCGTAACAGCAAGCTCGCCGATGCCGATTTCGTGGCCGTACCGCGTGCGGAGTTGGTCTCGAAGAGCTACGCGCGGACCCTCGCGACCCAGATCGACCTCCGGCGCGCCTCGGTGACGCCGAGTTTCGCTCCCGCCGTGCGCGAGCCAGAGCACACGACGCACTACTCGGTCGTGGATGCGGCGGGGAACGCCGTCGCGACGACCACGACGATCAACGGCGGGTACGGCTCCGCGGTCTGGATCCCGGGCGGCGGCTTCTTCATGAACAACGAGATGGATGACTTCGCCGCGCAACCAGGCACGCCGAACATGTTCGGGCTCGTGCAGGGCGAGGCGAACGCCGTCCAGCCGGGCAAGCGGATGCTCTCGGCGATGTCCCCGACGATCGTGCTCGATCGCGAGGGGAAGGTCCTCCTCGTCGTCGGGGCCGCGGGTGGCCCGACCATCATCACCGCGGTCGCGCAGGTGATCCTCAACGTGATCGAGCATGGGATGCCGCTCGCCGATGCGATGCGCGCCCCGCGCATGCACCATCAATCGCTCCCCGACCAGATCCGTCTCGAGTCGCAGGGCTTCAGCGACGCCACCCTCGCGCAACTCAAGACGATGGGACACAGCATCGCCCTGCAGAACGGGATCGCGAACGTGAACGCGATCCTGCGGATCCCCACGGGCTGGCATGGCGTGAAGGAGCCGCGCGGCTCCGGTCTCGCGGTGGGCTACTGACGCCGGGCCACCGGTCACGCTGATGCGGTCGCTCCTGCGGCTCCTCCCATGGACGCGCCCCTATTGGTGGCGGTTCACCGTGGGCCTCGCGAGCGTCGCGGTCTCCACCGCGCTGTTCAGCCTGATCCCCACCCTGCTGCGTCGCGCCATCGACCGGCTCGGCCAACCGGAGCCGTGGGTCCCCGTCCTCGAGATCGCGGGCCTCATGCTCATGGTCACGTTGACCATGGCGGTCTTCCGGTTCACCATGCGCGAGATCCTGAATGGCGTCTCGCGCGTGATCGAGAACGATCTGCGCGATGCGCTCTTCGCCCGACTCACGACGCTCGACGGGGCCTGGTTCGGTCGGACCCGTACCGGCGAGATCATGGCGCGCCTCACCAATGACCTGACCGCCGTGCGCATGGCGGTCGGTCCGGCGGTGATGTACCTGACCAACACGATCTTCGGTGGCCTCTTCGCCCTTGGGTTCATGGTCGCGATCAGCCCTCACCTGACGGGCCTCGCGCTGATCCCGATGCTCCTACTCCCCCTCGTGATGTTCCGCCTCGGGAAGGTGACGCACGATCGCTTCGAGCGCGTCCAATCGACCTTCGGCGATCTGACGACCCTCGTCCAGGAACACCTCGCCGGGATCCGCGTCGTCCGTGCCTACGCGCAGGAACAGGCCGAACGCGCGCGCTTCGCCGAGCTGAGCGCGGAGTACCTCGATCGCAATCGCGCGCTGGTGCGGCTCAATGGTCTGATGAATCCCGCCTTCACCCTCCTCGCCGGCCTCGGGGCCGCCGTCGTCCTTGGCGTAGGCGGCACGATGGTCCTCGAGGGGGCGCTCACCATCGGGACCTTCGTCGCGTTTGGACTCTACCTGAGCAATCTCACCTGGCCCCTGATCGCTCTGGGGTGGGTCACGAATCTCTTCCAGCGCGGCGCGGCCTCATGGGGACGGATCCTCGAGATCCTCGACGCGCATCCCGCCATCACCGATCCCGTCGCGCCCCGTGTCGCCCTCCCCTTGCCCCCCGCGACCGCCGGCCGCACGATCACCTTTGATGGGGTCTCCTTCGCCTATCCTGATGCGTCCGGTGCGAGGGGCCGGACGGTCCTCCGCGACATCACCCTGACCATCCCCGCCGGGACGACGCTCGGCGTGGTCGGGGCGACCGGGAGCGGGAAGTCCGCGCTGCTCGAGCTCCTCCCCCGCCTCGCCGATCCCACCGCGGGCACCATCCGCCTCGATGGGGCCGATCTTCGTGATCTCCGCCTCGCCACGCTCCGCGCGGAGATCGGTTTCGTCCCGCAGGAAAGTCTCCTCTTCAGCGAGACGATCCGCGATAATCTCCACTACGGGACGGAGGACGACGACGCGGTCCGCGATGCCACGCGCGTCGCCCAGCTCACTGAGACGATCGCGGGGTTCCCGCAGGGCGAACGGACGATGCTCGGTGAGCGTGGTGTGAACCTCTCCGGGGGGCAGCGACAGCGTGCCGCCCTCGCGCGAGCCCTCGCCAGGCAGCCGAACGTGGTCATCCTCGACGATGCGCTCGCCGCCGTGGACACGCAGACCGAAGCGGCGATCCTTCGCGAGCTCCGGAGCGCCCTCGCCGGGCGCACCGCGATCATCGCCTCGCACCGGATCACCGCGGTGCGCGACGCGCAGTGGATCGTCGTCCTCGACGAGGGCCGGATCGTCGAACAGGGCCGTCACGAGGATCTCGTCGCGGCGGGCGGGCGCTATGCCGCGCTCTTGGAACGTCAACGTCTCGAGGAATCGCTCGAGGCGGCCTGACGCCGATCAGATCCGATCGGCGATGAAGTCGGGCGTCAGCGCCTGCAGCCAGGTCGAGAGGATCGTGAAGCGATTCGTCACCATGAGCACGCCGACGCTCACGAGCATCACGCCGGCGAAGCGGTTCACCCAGATCATCCGGTGCCGGACCTTCGCGAAGAGGACGAGGAACCGGTCCACCGCGAGCGCCGCTGCGAGGAACGGGACCGCGAGCCCCATCGAATAGGCCGCCAGCAGGACGAGCCCACGCTGCAGATCCGCCTCGTTGGCCGCCATCGTCATGATCGCCCCAAGGATCGGCCCGATGCAGGGCGACCACCCCGCCCCGAAGGCGATCCCCACGAGGAGGGTCCCGAAGTATCCGAGTGGCTTGTTCGCGAGATGGACCCGGGTGTCACGCGCGAGGAGCCCGAGGTTCAACACGCCGAGGAGATACAACCCGAAGAGGATGATCAGCACCCCGCCCACACGACTGATCACCTCGCGTGACCGGAGCATCAGTTGCCCGAACATCGTCGCCCCGGCACCTAGCGCGAGGAAGATCAGCGAGAAGCCGATCACGAAGACCACCGCATGCTGCAGCGCCTCACGCCGCGAGTGCTGCAGATCCTCGAGGGACATCCCCGTGATGAAGGTGACATAACTCGGTACGAGCGGGAGCACGCAGGGGCTGAGGAAGCTCAACAACCCCGCGCCGAACGCCACCAGGAGTCCTGCCGGTCCGTAGATCCCCTCGCTCATGCGTCCCCTCGGATGCGGGCCGACCCACCGGCCCCACGTTGACAGCCCTCACAGATCCCATGGATCACCAAGCGATGCCGCTGTCGCGCGAAGCCGCGCGACTCGGCGACGATCGTCGTCATCCGCTCCAATCGCTCGTCACGGAACTCCTCGACACGGCCACACTGCGTGCAGACCAGATGCTCATGGTGCGGGATGTCGCGCGCCGGCTCGAACCGTCGGAACCCCTCCCCGAAGTCGCGCTCCACCACGAGCCCACTCTCGAGCAGGGTATCGATCGCCCGGTAGACCGTCGCCGTCCCCACCGCCGTCCCGCGCGTCGCGACCGCCTGCGCGATCTCCTCCGCGGAGAGATGCCGATCCGACCCGAGCACCACCTCCGCGATGACGAGCCGCTGTGCGGTCACCGGCAGATGCTGGTCGCGGAGATACGCGACGAACCGCTCGACTACGCCGCGGTCCGACACCGGGCGTCGGCCAGCAGGGTCCGCACCGCCTCCCCCTCGAGTCGCTCCGGCTGCGCGGCCTCGTTGGCGCGCGCCTTCACCCCGGCGACCACCGCCTCGACCGTCACCAGGGGGGCATCGGCCTCCGCCAGCACCTCGTGTGTCCACCGGCCGCGATCCGGCCCTTTGCGCGTCCAGCGATAGCGCGCGCTGAACACCACATGGCGCGTCTGCGTCGGATCCTCCGGCGTGGCCGCGATCACCGCGACCCCGGTCTCGATCGGTCCCTGCCGGATCGGCGGGAAGAGATGGATCTCCACGATCCGCTCCTCGGAGACCACATCGGCGATCGCGAGGAGGAAGCGCTCGCGGGCGTCCGCGGCGAGGGCCAAGGTCTCAGGTGCCATCGGGGAAAGATCGCCCCGCGCCGCCCTCTACAGCAATGCGACGGGGTCGCGATCGATGGCGAGCCGGAGCCCCCCGGCGGCAGGGACCTCGAGCCCATCGGCGAGCCCCCGGAGGAGCCGGGTCAGCGGCCCGACCTTCTCCGACTTGAGGATCACATGCCAGCGCCAGCGCGTCTTGATCCGGTCCACCGGACAGGGGGCGGGGCCCAGGACCGTGACCCTCAGGTCGAACCGCGCCTCCGCCTCCACGCACCACCGAGCCACCGCGCCCGCGAAGGTCGCCACCCCGACCTCATCCAGCCCGCTCACGATCAGGTTCGCGAGTCGGAGCGTCGGGGGATAGGGCGGGCTCTCCCGGTTCGTGAGCTCCTCTGCCGCGAAGCTCAGGAAGTCGTGCGTGGCCGCATGGCGGACCGCATGATGCCCAGGCGTCCGCGTCTGGATCACCACCTCGCCCCCCTTCGGGCCACGCCCCGCGCGCCCCGCCACCTGACTTAACAGGTGGAAGATCCGCTCGCTCGCTCGGAAGTCGGGGAGATGCAAACCGACGTCCGCATCGATCACCCCGACCAGCGTCACATTCGCGAAGTCGAGCCCCTTGGCGATCATCTGCGTCCCCAACAGGACATCGACCTCCCCGCGCCCCACGCGCTCGAGGATCTCGGCGTGCGCCCACTTCCCACTCGTGGTGTCGGCATCCATGCGCGCGATCCGCGCCGTGGGAAATCGCTCCGCCAAGAGCCGCTCCACCTGCTGCGTCCCGAGCCCACGCTGGCGCTCCATCGCCCCACCACAGTCGGCACAGGCGCACCCTGCCGCCTCCTGATGCTGGCAGTAGTGGCAGACCAATCGCTCTGGCGTCCGATGGTACGTGAGCGAGATCGAGCAGTGCGGACAGACCGCGACATGCCCCTCCGCGCACTGCACGAACGGCGCATAGCCGCGGCGATTCAGGAGGAGGATCGCCTGCTCCCCGCGCGCGACGCGATCGCGGATCGCCGCCTCGAGTGGCGCGGAGAGCACCTGACGCCGCGCCCGCTCATCCGGGAGCGAGACCTTCAGTTCCTGCCGCAGATCGACCACACGGACCGCAGGGAGCGCCCCACCACCGACTCGCGCAGGGAGCGAGAGCAACTCGAGTCGCCCCTCCTGGGCGTTGCGCCAACTCTCGAGACTCGGCGTCGCGCTCCCGAGCACACAGCGCGCTCCGGCCTCACGGGCGCGGATCAGCGCGACCTCACGCGCGTGATAGCGCGGCGCCTCCGCCTGCTTGTAGCTCGCCTCGTGCTCCTCGTCGACGATGATCGCGCCGAGGTCGGGGAGCGGGGCGAAGATCGCCGAGCGCGCGCCGACGGCGATCCGCTTCTCCCCCCGGCGTAGCGCGCGCCACGCATCGAGTCGCTCGCCATCCGAGAGCCCGGAGTGCAACACCGCGACGAGATCGCCGAAGCGCGCCCGGAAGCGCTCAACCGTCTGCGGGGTGAGGGCGATCTCCGGCACGAGGACGATCGCGCTCCGCCCCTCGCGATGCACCACCTGCGCGAGCACCTCGAGATAGACAAGGGTCTTCCCGCTCCCGGTGATCCCGTGCAGGAGGAAGGCCGCGCCCGGTGCCCCCGCGACGATGGCATCGATCGCGGTCTGCTGCGCTGACGTCGCTCGCAGCGCGGCCACAGCTGGGCGCGCGCGTGCACCTCCACGTGCGGCGAAGGGGTCACGGAAGACCGTGGCCGATTCGATCCGCGCGAATCCCTTGCGCACGAGCCCGTCGACGACGGCATTGGTGCAGCCGAGTTGGCGTAGGAGATGGGGGACCGACGCGCGTCCCCCGAGGGACTCCAGGAGGTCGTAGGCGTGCCGTTGTTGGGGGGCCCGGCGGAATGCCGCCTCACGCGACTGAAGCGTCGGCAGCGTGCCCTCGAGCACGAGCACCCGCTCCGTTCGCCCGCGTGGCGTGGGGGTCCCCGCTTGGCCGAGCGCCACCGGGAGCGCCGCGCGGCAGACGAGTCCGAGCGAGACCACGTGGTAGTCCGCGATCCACCGACAGGTGGCGAGGAGATCCGCCGGGAGTGCGGGTTCCGCGTCGGGGACCGCAAGCACCGCCTTCGGCGTCACCTCTGCGAGTGAGGCGCCATCGCTCGGCCCCAGGCAGATCCCGACGACGCGCGTGTTCCGCACCGGGACGATGACGCGATGCCCGGGAGCGACCGGCGCATCACTGGCGTAGGTGAAGGTCTGGCGAAGCGGGAGCGGGAGCGCCACCTCGATCAGGTGCGGCGATGACGCCATCTAGATCAGGCCGCGCCGATTCAACACCCAGAGGAGTCCCCCACCGAGGCCCAGCTGCACCGCCAACATGATCCAGAAGCCATTCGGCATATCGGACAGGGGAATCGACGCGAAGTTCATCCCCCACATCCCGCTCACCACGACGAAGGGCACACTCAGCGTCGCGACGACGGTGAGTCCCTTCGTCACCACCCCCATCCGATTCGAGACCTGCGTGAGGTAGGAATCGAGGGTGCTCGAGAGCAGATCACGATAGCTGTCCAACGTCTCCGTCAACCGGATCACATGATCGTAGACATCGCGGAAGTAGACCTGCGTCTCCGCGGCGAGGTAGGGCGTCGGGCGATTCTGCAGGATGTTGAAGACCTCGCGCATCGGCCCCACATGGCGACGCAGTTGCAGGACGAGTCGCTTGACGCTGAAGATGTCGCGCAGCGCCTCCTGTTCGAAGTGCACGAAGACCCGCTCCTCGAGGCCATCGATGAAGGCGTCGACCTGTTCGAGGATCGGGAAGTAGGCATCGACCGTCGCATCAAGCACATCGTGCAACACGCGGCCCGCCCCTTTGGCGAGTGGCTCAGGGGCGCGCGCGAGCCGATCCATCGCCGCTTCCACCCCGGGGGCATGTGGCCCATGGGCCGTCACCAGATAGTTCGGACCGAGGAAGCACCAGAGGTTGAAGGTCTCCACATCGAACTGATCGGGGGTCTCCTCGACGAAGCGGACCCCCCGCACCACGCAGAGCAGATAGGTCGGGAACTCCTCGAGCTTGACGCGTCCCTCGCTCGAGCTCGTGTCCTCCACGCTGAGCGGATGGAAGCGGAACGCCGTCGTGAGCAACGCCTGTTGTTCTGGACTCCGGAGGTCGAGATCGACCCAGAGCGTGCCCGTGCCCGAGGCGACGATCGTCGAGAAGCGCTCGGGATCGAGGTCGCGGTGCAACGTCCCGCCCTCATCGCGATACCACGACCGCGGGGCGGTCGGTGGGGCGATCACTGGTGCCGCCATCGGCTCCACCGCCGCGACGGGAGCCGACCGGTGGCGCCGTCCGCGCCGGAGCCGCGGAGGCATGGGGTGCGAGCGCTTGCGAGCCATGCCTCGAAGCTACTGGAGCGCGGTCAGGTGGGCGACCACCGCCTGCGCCACCCGCTCCGGGGCATAGCCCCCCTCGAGCGCACTCACGACCCGCCCCCCACACCACCGCTCCGCCCGCGTCACCACCTCACGCGTCAGCGCGGCGATATCGTCGAGCTCGAGGGTGAACCCGCCGAGCGGGTCCCGCGCGAGACAATCGAAGCCGGCGGAGATCAGGACGAGCTCCGGCCGCCACCCCTCGGTGGCCGCATCCACCGCCCCGAGGAGCGCCTCGCGATAGCGCACCGCCGCGAGCCCCGCCGCCATCGGCACATTCCAGACCGAGCCATGCGGCCCGCGATCCTCCGCCGCCCCCGACCCCGGATACCAGGGCCACTGATGCATCGAGACGAATCGGATCGCGGCATCATGCTCCACCAACGCCTGCGTCCCATTCCCGTGATGCACGTCCCAGTCGATGATCAGCACGCGGTCGACCCCGGCCCGTCGTGCCGCCTGCGCGGCGATCGCCACGTTCCCGAAGAGGCAGAACCCCATCCCCTGATCCCGCAACGCATGATGACCCGGCGGCCTGACCGCGGCAAAGGCGCGATGTGAGCGACCATCCAACACGCGCGCCATCCCTTCGAGGACCGAGCCCGCTCCCGCCGTCCCCGCATCCCAACTCCCCTCGCTCACCACCGTATCCGCGTCGAGCCGTCCCCCGCCCTGTTCGGCGAGCGACCGCACCCGAGTCACGTACGCCGGATCATGCGCGAGGGCGAGCTCCTCCGAGGTCGCGGCACGCCCCTCGAGGAGTTCCAACGACATGAAGAGTTCCGGGTGGTACTTCAGCGCGCTCGTGATGGCGCGGATCCGACCGACATGCTCCGGGTGATGCCACCCGGTGTCGTGTCGCCCCACATCGGCGTGGGAGATGAAGGCGAGGCTCACGCCCTAGCCCCGCGTGGCTCGCTCAGCGGACCGGCCGCTTGTGCCGGAAGGTCAGGAGGAAGGTCGAGCCCTCGCGCGCGCCCACGGTGCGCAGCGACGCCTCCTCGTGATGCACCTCATGCCCACGCAGCTTCATCACGTACTCCACCGGCGCATAGAGCTGCTGCCCGAACGACTCGAGGGCAGCGCGTTTCAGCGTCGTCACCGAGGTCTCAGCGGCACAGCGCACCGCGATCGTGTCCCACAGCTCGGGCATCTGCACGCGCACCGTGAGCGTCTCGGCGCCGCTCGCGCCCACGGCGAGGACCTCGGGCCGCGCCCGAAGAGCCACCACCGTCCCGCTCACGACACCACCCCCGTCGCGGCATCGACCGCCGGCGGCAAGCCGGTGAGGAAGAGTGCCACCTGCGCATCGAACATGTACGACGAGGCGCTCACCGCGCTGCTCCCATCCGCCTCCGACGTCGCGGCGACGACGATCTCCTCGCCCCCTTGCCCGCGCAGGCTCATCCACGTCGGCCCCTCCTTCTCGAGGAAGGCGGCGTAGATCCCGGACTGCCGAGAGAAGAACTCCTTCGCCGCTGCCAAAACCTCGGCGGGAGGCAGGCTCGTGCGCTGCTGCTGCAGGGTGCGTCCGGTCTGTTGATGTCGCATCGGGAGAAGTCGGTAGGGGGAAGACGGAAATCTAGAGCGGGTCCATGCCAGCGACAGCGGCCTCGGCCCGGCGCAGTCGCTCGGCAAGCGCCCCGCGCTCCACCATCGCCGCCATCAGATCGGCGCTGGCCCGCACTAAGGCGCGCGTCCGCACGGGGACCGCCCCCGCGTCCGGGAAGTACACCGTCACCGCACCGTGGATCCCGTCATGCGTGAGGAGCGGGACCGCCATCACCGCATGGAAACCCAGCTCGGTGGCCACCGGATGCCACTCGGCCAAGGCCGGGTCGCCCAGGACATCGGCGATCTCGATCACCCGACGCTCGGCCACCGCCTCGCCGCTCGGTCCGCGCCCGACCTCGACGCGGAGGGCCCCGAGCCAGGGCCGAGCGGATGCCGGCCAGCCATGCGCGGCGGCCAGCTGCATCGCCTCCCCCACGGGGTCGAGGAGGAAGACCGCCCCGACCGTCGCGTGGACCGCCGGGCAGAACCGATCGAGGGCGAATTGCAGTGCATCGCGCGGATGCTCGGCCTGTGCGAGGGCATGGGTCAGGTCACGCAGCAGCGAGACGTCCGCCCCCTCTGGCCAGGGCGTGGACTCCTCGACCGGTCGCTGCCACCGCTGCCGCCGCATCAGCCGTAGAGCCGCTGGGTGAAGGCCTGCTGGAGGCGCCTCGTCACCGGACCCGGACGCCCATCGCCGATCGCCCGGCCGTCGAGCGCGATGATCGGTTGGACGTCGGTGGTCGTCCCGACGACCATCAGCTCATCGACCGAGGGTAGGGTCGCGAGCGGGGTCACCCTCTCGCGCACGGGGATGCCGAGCGCCCCAGCGCATTCGAGCACGATCGTCCGTGTGATGCTCGGCAACACGGCGGTCGAGAGTGGCGTCGTGCACAGCACGCCGTCCTGCACGACGAAGACCGTGGTGGCGGCACCCTCGGTGACGAGACCATCGCGATGCAGGATCGCCTCGTAACTCCCCGCCTCCGCCGCCGCCTGCCGCGCGAGCACCGGCCCCAAGAGGTTCACCGTCTTGAGGTCGCAGCGCGCCCAGCGGAGATCGGGATAGGTGATCGCCGTCGCCCCGTTGGCACGCATCGCGCGATCGGGCACGAAGCGCGAGGCCACCGCGTACACCGTCGGCACCGTGCCCGGCGGCGGGAAGGCGTGCACGCGCTTCGCCGCCCCGCGCGTCACCTGGAGATAGATCGTCGCCTCCCCGGTGGTGAGCGCATTCGCTGCGAGGAGGCGCTCGCACACCGCACGCAGTGTCGCGCTCGACGCGAGCGCCCCCGCCTCGATCCGCAACCCCGCGAGCCCGTTCGCCAAGCGCTCGGCATGGCCCTCCCACGCGAAGAGCCGCCCCTCGATGGCGCGCACCACCTCGTAGATCCCATCGCCGAAGATGAAGCCGCGATCGTTCGCGGGGATCAGCGCCTCCGCCTCAGGCACATAGCGACCATTGAGATAGACCGTGCTCATCCCCTCACCCCAACATCCGCGTCACGCCAGCGATCACCGGCGCGAATGAGAGCCCACGATCCGCCACACGGAGTGACATCTCGTCCGCGAGCTCCCGCTGCCCAGGTCGGAAGAGCTCGCCGACCATCCAGGGCCCCGCCTTCGGATTGCGCCACCAATCGGCATCGAAGCGCTCGCGCAGTCCTTCTTCTAGCGCCGCCTGGAGCTGCCACGCGCGCAGATAGCGCGCCGCGTAGTAGCGTGGATCGACATCGACGAAGGCATCAGCCCGCTGATAGCGGAACCCCGTCGCAGCCGTGAGGATCTCCACGTACCGATCGGGCAGCGCGTCCCACGACACCCCCTCCGTGTGCAGCTCGGTCTCGTAGATGAGTTTGGCCGCATAGCGACGCACGAAGTGCAACTCCTCGAATCCCTGACTGTGGAGGTAGTTCGGGATCTCCTTTGGCCCGAGCCCGGTGTACCGACGCAACCAGCCGGCGTCCTTGAGGCGATGGTCGAAGAGCATCGCGAACCCCTCGGTCACCGAGTTGTCACCGAGCCAGCGGAATTCGAAGGGGAGCGCGCCGTCCATGTTGCCGAAGTGGAGGGCATGCCCGAGCTCATGCAGTAATGTCATCCAATCGCTCTGCCCCCCATGGGGCCGCAGCACGAGATGGACGAGATCGGGGATCTGGACGGGTGCACAGAAGGCGCGTGCCCGCTTCCCAGGACGGTCCACGGTGTCGAAGCGCACCCGACCATCGGCATCGGGACTGATCCCCATCTCCACCACATGCCGCCGCACCTCACGCTCCATCCGATCGGGCGCGAAGAAGATGTCGTAGGCGGGTGCCCGCATCAGGGCCAGCAGATCGGCCCGCGTCACATCGCCCGGACTCATCCCCAGACCACGCTCGACGTAGAAGGGGAAGAGGTCATCCCAGATCGCCTGCGTATCCCGCAGGAAGGCCTCACACTCCGCACGAAGGGCGGCGAGGGGGATCCCACTCATCATCTCCCACGTCGCGTTGTAGGTCGGGGCGATCCCCAAGGCGGACACCACCGCATGCTCCTGCTGTAAGCGGTCGCGTCGCAGCGGCGCCAGCTCGGCGGCGACGAGGGACGCACGGGCGTCGTCGAGCGCATGCCGCGCCGTCGTGTCGCCGGTATTGGCGATCGTGATCGCCGAGCGCTGATACGGCTCCTCGATCCCATCAGCCACCACGATCGTCGCCTGCGACTCCCACGCGATCTCCACTTCCTCGATGGGGGCGAGCGCCCGCCCCACTCGCGATTCCACGAGCCAATCCACCAGAAAGCGCGCCGATCGGAATTCATCGCTCCCGGGCACCGCGAGCTGTAGCAGGGCGACCGCCGACTGCAGCGCCTCATCGTCAAAGGCCGCTGCGTGCCTCCCGTAGATCGGCTGTAGCGCCGCCTCGGCGGCATGCCCCGCGTGCGCCGCGTGATATTCGGCGGAGATCTCCTGCAGGAACGCCTCCCCACGCCTCCGCAAGAGATCGAGGCGCCGGCCATCTTCCCTGTCCGCTGCCGGTCGCGACTCGCCCCCCACGCCGATCACCCGTTCACTCCACCAGGCGAGAGTCGGCCCGCGCGTGATCGGCCTCGAGATAGCGTCCCAGCACCTCGGCCACCCGCGACGTCGCGACGCGGATCTGTCCCATGTCGTCGCGGAACCGGACCGTCACGCTGTCGTTCGCGGTGGAATCGCCGTCGATGGTGATCCCGAACGGCGTCCCCGCCTCATCCTGCCGTCGGTAGCGACGGCCGATCGCCCCCGCCTCGTCGTAGAAGACCGGGAAGCGCTTGCGCAGCGCCGCCGCGAGCCGCTCCGCCATCTCGGGCTGCCCATCCTTCTTGGTGAGCGGAAAGACGCCGGCCGTGATGGGGGCGAGCGCGGGGTGGAAGCCCATCACGGTGCGGCCTTCCTGTTCACCCTCCACCGCTTCCTCACGCAAGGCGTTCACGAGGATCGCGAGGGTGACGCGATCGGCCCCGACCGAGGTCTCGATCACATAGGGCAGGTAGCGCTTGTTGTTCGCCTGATCCACATACTCGAGCTTCTTGGACGAGTATTCCTGATGCTGCCGCAGGTCGAAATCGGATCGGTTATGCACCCCTTCGATCTCTTGGAAGCCGAGAGTCCCACCGAAGTCGAAGTTGATGTCGACGGCCGCACGAGCATAGTGCGCCAGTTCCTTGTCGGTGTGCTGATGGAACGCGAGGCGATCACGATCGAGGCCGAGCCCGAGGTGCCACTCCAGGCGGTCCTGCTTCCAGCGCTCGAAGTGCGCCATGTCGGTGCCCGGCTCGACGAAGAACTGCATCTCCATCTGCTCGAACTCACGCGTACGGAAGATGAAGTTCCCTGGGGTGATCTCGTTGCGGAACGCCTTCCCGATCTGCGCGATCCCGAAGGGTACCTTCTGCCGCGTGGCCTGCTGCACGTTGAGGAAGTTCACGAAGATCCCCTGCGCGGTCTCCGGTCGCAGGTAGACGACCGAGGCCGACTCCTCCACCGGCCCCATGAAGGTCTTGAACATCAGGTTGAACTGGCGCGGCTCGGTGAGCTGGCAGTCGGCGTGCTCCCCCGGCTGCTTCGAGGGCTTTCTCGGGCAGGCGGCATCGCCGAGCTTGTCGGCGCGGAAGCGCGCCTTGCATGCCCTGCAGTCGACCAAGGGATCCGAGAAGCCGCTCACATGCCCCGAGGCCTCCCAGACCTTGGGGTGCATCAGGATCGCCGCGTCGAGCCCCTCCACGTCGTCGCGCTCGCGGACCATCGCGTTCCACCACCGCGCCTTGACGTTGTTCTTGAGCTCGACCCCTAATGGGCCGTAGTCCCAGACGGATCCGGTGCCGCCATAGATCTCGGAGGACTGGAAGATGAAGCCGCGCCGTTTGGCGAGGCTGACGAGGGTCTCGAGGACGTCGGGGCGGGGCATGGGGATGGGAAAGGGAGCCGATTGGAATCTAACCCGACCCGGCTCCCCTCACGTGGGGGCGGCGCATCGCGCCGCCCCGCGTCCCCCCGCGGCTCAGGGCTGCTTCTGCGTCTCCTGGAACCGCTTCACCTGCGCGTCGAGCTCCGCATAGGCCTGCGTCGCCCGCATCCGCGAGAGGAGCTGCTCATTGGACCGGATCCGCTGCTGCAACGCGACCGCCGCCGGCCCCGACGGGAGCTCCATGAGGGCGAAGACGCGGAACTGCGTCCCCTCGTTGCGGATCTCCTGCTTCGCCATGCGCGAGCCGTTCACCGTCTGCATCACGATCCCCTTGTACGCGACACTGAACTGCTCGAGTATCTGCGCATCGGCGCCCGAGCCCGTCTCCTCTTGGAAGCGCTTCGACATGCCCTCGAAGCGGGTCTCGAGCTGCTGCGCGAGGGCGAAGCGCCCATCGGACTGCGCCTTGTCGATCGCGAGCTGCATGTCACGCGACACCGCGGTCACCGGGGCATAGATGATGTTCGAGTCGACCGGGGGCTTGATGAACCAGGTCGGCACGCCGAGCGCGGCGGCGTTCAGCTCCTCCGGGGTGGGCGCGGTCTTGGCGGTCTTGGACCCACCACAGGCCGCGACGGTCACGATCACCGCGACGAACCACATTGCACGACGCCAGGACATTCGAACCTCGATGCGAGCGAGAGAGACGGTCGACCGCGGGGGCCGACGAGAAAGGACGACGGACGGAAGGTAGTCGCCTCGGGGACGAGACAATTAGGACCCAGGTCACATTCGGCGGCGGTAGCCCCCGGGTCCCCGGGCGCCCCGCGCAGGCGGGTCAGACGAGAGCGGTCAGACGAGCCCGATGATCTGGTCCCGACGCGTCCCGACGCTCACATACTGTGCCGGGCACTCCACGAGCGCCTGGATCCGATCCAGGTACGCCCGGGCCGCCGTCGGGAGATCGGCGAGCGACCGCGCCTCGGCCGTCGACGCGCCCCACCCGTCGAACCACTCGTACACGGGCTCGATCCCATCCAGGTCGGCGAGGTCGCCGGGGAACTCGGTCATCACCTCGCCCCCGACCCGATACCCGACGCAGAGTCCGATCCGCTCCAGCGTGTCGAGGACGTCGAGCTTGGTGATCGCGAGGCCCGTGAGCCCGTTCACGCGCACGGCGTATCGCACGACGACGGCATCGAACCACCCGCAGCGCCGCGGCCGCCCCGTCGTCGCCCCGAACTCGTTGCCAAGGGTCCGCACCTGCTGGGACATCGCCGCGTCGAATTCGGTCGGGAGGGGGCCGGCGCCCACGCGGGTCGTATAGGCCTTCACCACCCCCAGTGCCGCGTCGATGCTGCGCGGCGAGATCCCGACCCCGACCGCCGCCCCTCCTGCCGTGGTGTTCGAGGAGGTCACGAAGGGATAGGTCCCATGATCCACATCGAGCAAGGAGCCCTGCGCCCCCTCGAGGAGCACCGCCGCCCCCTGCTTCTGCGCCCGACTGATCGCGAGCCCCACATCCTCCGCGATGGCGAGCAGCCGTGGCGCGATCCGCTCGAGCGCGGCCAACGTGAATGCGGCGTCGGCGCGCTTGCTCGACCCGAAGCCGGAGAGGATCTGGTTCGCATGCTCCGTCCCGTGCTCCACCAGCGCACGAAGGCGCGCGGGGTGGCGGAGGTCGAGCACCCGGATCCCACGGCGGGCCACCTTGTCCTCATACGCTGGGCCGATCCCCCGCCCCGTGGTCCCGATCGCCTTGCTCGCCGCGCTCTCCTTGTCCACGAGCTTGTGGTAGGGCATCACGAGGTGCGCACGATCGGAAAGGTAGAGGCGGCCCGCGACGTCGACCCCCGCCGCCACCAGACCATCGACCTCCTCGAACATCCCCTCCGGATCGAGCACCACACCGTTGCCGATGGCACAGCGCACCCCCGGGTGCAGGATCCCGCTCGGGACCTGATGGAGGACGGTGGACTCGTCACCGACATGCACGGTGTGTCCCGCGTTGGCCCCTCCCTGATAGCGGACGACCCAATCCGCGCCCTCGGCCAAGACATCGACCAGTTTGCCCTTCCCCTCATCCCCCCACTGGGCGCCGACGATGACGATGGTACGGTTCGAGGAATCGAACATCCTGAGGGGCTCCAGCCGGAGAGAGATGGGCACAAAAAACGCCCCGGGCTCTGCGGGGCGTTGGCAAAATCTAATGGAGAGGTCCGATGGGCACAACAATCAAAGTGGCATGAAACCTGCCATTAAATACATGAATGCGATGGACGTGCCTCGTCAAAATGTGGCCACACCTTACCAGAAGTTGACTTTGACGGAGCTATAACGAACCCAAAGAATATTTGGCCGCATGAATAACATTCAGGGGCCGCCTGATAACAGAATCCGTATCGAGACCTTCCAAGGGCTGAGAGTCATGCGCTTGGATCATCGCAGGTCTCGAGAGGCCACCATTCAGGTTGGTGAGAAGCCAGGTGTCCTCCTCGTCCTCCTAGCGCTAGCCGCCGAGGCCGGGATCCCACGCCCCACCATACGCACCCTCCTCTGGCCAGAGACCTCGGACGCCAATGGCTCGAACAGTTTACGGCAGGCACTGTTCAGGCTGCGCCGAGCCCTTGGGGCGGACTCGATCGAGGATCGGGCCGGGCGACTCTACCTCCGACTCCCGGTCTCCCTCGACGCGGTCGATGTCGCGCAACGGCTCGAGGGCGGGGACCTGGCCGGAGCGCTGGACATCATGTCCACCCCCTTCGGGCATGCCCTCGACGTAGCAGGACCCGCGCTCCGAGATTGGCTCCAGCGCTATCGCCACCAACTGGACCTGCGTCTCGAGGCGTTGATCCGGGCCTCGTGGTCACCGAAGGCAGGTGCGGCAGTTCTCGCCATGCTCCACTCGGCGGTACCTATCGTCCGCCGTGTCCTCCCGGCCTCGATCGATCTGCTCTGGATCCAGCTGGACCTCGATGCGCGCCAAGGGGAGGCGGCCGCCTTCGAACGCCATCTCCAGGAGCTACGCACGCTGCAACGGGGGAGCCCCGTCGACCCCGCTGACGAAGCGCGCCTCGCCACGCTTCGTCACCGGGTGACCTCTGGCGCTGCGACACCACGGCTTCGGCCGCCCTCCCTCCACGAGGAGGCACACCGGACGATTCGGCGTCGCCTCGGCAGCGTCCCTCCGGAAGGCGGGACGCTCTGGGTGACCGGCCCGGCAGGCATCGGTCGGTCGCATCTCCTCAGTGAACTGGCCGCTCACGCGACCGCTGAGGGCATTCGGGCAGTCCAGCTGACGCTGGGGGACGGCGTCCCTGGGCTCTCGGCCTCCCTCTGCCGGGATCTCGCGGTGGCGCTGAGCGCGCTTCGCGGCGCGGCGGGGCTGGATCCTCGCTACGCGCCCATCATTGAGCGACTGGCACGCGGCGCCCGGGAGCCCATGGTTGGTGAGGCCGCTGATGCGCTCGTGGACCTCGCGGTCGCGATCACAGCGGAAGGTCCGCTCCACGTCCTCATCGATGATGCGGATCGATATGACCGCCGCGAACTCCACGCGGTGCTGAGCGCCATCGACGATCAGCGCCCTCGAGGGCTCGTCGTGATCGTATCGGCCCCGCCAGACGCCGTACCCGCGCGTCTCCCATCGGCCCCCATCGTGCTGGCCCCGCTCCGCCGAGAGGGGGTCCGACAGATGGTCGATCAACTCGCACGCCTCCCCGAGAGCGCGTGGAGTGACGCCCTGATCGATGGGCTCCTGAGGGCCAGCGACGGGATCCCGCGTCGCGTCCTCCACCTCCTCGGGACCCTCCTACGCGAGGGGCTCCTCCTCGAACGTCAGGCGGGATGGGACTTGGGGGGCTCGCTCGATGGGGTTCGGGAGCGCCTCGGACAGCTCGCCCCGAAGGACCTGCCGTCCTGAGGCTCCGTCGTGAGGGTCAGCGCCCCGGCTGGAAGAAATCGATCTCGATCGCCGCGCCCTGGATGGGCGTGCTCTCGAACTGTGTCACCTCCCACATGCGCCGATTGATCCGACGCCCAGAGAGGACCGGCTGTGCCTGCTTGGTCCGGTAGGGACTCTGCAGGTAGAGGTCATACGAGAAGCGCCCGTCGCGACGCAGCGCCTGGACCTGCGCCTCCGTCACCGTGGCCGCGATGTCGTTCCCATCCCCCCAGATCGGGGCGCCCATCGCCCAGTTCGTCGCCGAGAAGAGATGGTCCACCGAATCCTCGGCCCGGAAGAGGATGAGGAGATGATGATGCCCGGGACTCGGCGACGCCGGGACGTCGAACTCGACCGACTGCCAGGCATCGATGACCGGGCGCGGAAGTCCCGCGAGACGGATCACCGAGGTCCTCGGATCGAGCCAGGTCGGACCCGCCCCGACGACGTAGTTCACCGTGGTCGCCGGTGTGGTGTAGGAGAAGGTGAGCTCCACCTGCAACGGCGTGCCGGCGGGGATCCGCGCGGTGAGGGTACTGTCGAGCTCCTGCCCATTTATCCTGGCGCGGATGATCCGGATGCCGTCGGATGTCGCACCGACCATCCCATGGATCAGGGTCGAGGTCCCGACGATGAGCCCCGACCCGTGGAATCGGAGGCGCTGGGGTACCGGCGTCAGCCCACCACCGCTCGAATCGAGGACGAAATCAGTCAACACCAATTTGGTGAACTGGGCGCGGCCATCTTCGATAGCGATGATCGTGTCCCCGGTCAGCTCGCTCCCCACCTGTGCCTCCACGCGAACCTGCCCCGCCAGGCGCAACCGCCGACCGAACCCATCGTAGACCCCGACGCGCGGCTGCACGAACAGTGGCCCCAGACGATTGGCCGGGAGGGCGTCACCGAGGGGTTCGACCTCGACCCGGAGCCGCGGCCAGAGCATGACGGTCACCACGAGGAGCAGGGAGACCCCAATGGCGGCCGCGGCGGAGTACCAGGCGAGCTCGACGCGGGACCGACGCGCGAACCACCCCATGGCGTCGAAGAGGGGGGCCTCCCACGCCGGACGCCCCGCCGCGATTGCCAATCGATTCGCCAAGCGAGCCGCCGAAAGTCGCTGCGCACGCCACCAACGCGGATTGCGTGTCAGCACCGAGACCGCGACCTGCGCCAGGGGAAGGTCGTCACCTTCCGCACAGAGTAGGGTGAGATGCTCCAAGGTCGGGAGATCCACGTTCGGCTGCGAGACCCACCAGCGCACGGTCGCACCGCGGACCACCTCGCGATCAGCCGGCGTCTCAGACACTCGGACCGCGGCGCCGACCGAGTCGTGCGCCAGGGCCCAGAGCCCGGCGTGACCGGCGACGAGTCCGCGTGACTCAAGCCCGTCGAGCGCGAGATCACAGGCCTCATCCGTGGCGACCAAGGAGAGGCCCCGTGCGATCTCGCGCAGGGCCCGATCAGGGATCGGGCGTCCCCAGATAGCAATGATGCGCATGAGGAGGTGGCCCGTATCGGTGAGCGGACCGAGATCGATGGCGAGGGCCTGTCCTTCGGTCACCCTCCGCAAGAGACCCTCGGGATCTCCCGTGGACCACGAGCCACCCTCCGTGCGCAGTGCACCCTCGCGCAGCAGTTCCCGGACGAGCTGGATCACCGACTGCGGCAACCCCTGCGTGGTCGCCGCGAGACGATCGACGAAGGGTGCCTCCCACCCCGCACCCGTCCACGTGGCCACGCGCTGCAGCATCGCGTCGATCGCTGTCGCCGAGAGCGGCGGGAGATCCAACACCTCGACGCCATCGGTCCCATCGAGGACCGGGGTCCACGCCGCGACGACGCAGAGGAGACGGATGGCGCGCAATCGCGGAAGGACGCGCAGGACGGTGAGGGTCTGTGGATCCAAGTATTGGCCATCATCCACCAGCAGCGAGATGGCTCGGCGCTCCGCCACGGCCGATGTCAGGTCGAGGAGCGCCTCCTGGCGCCGGCGTAGCCGGTCCGCCTCGACAATGGTTGGGACCTCCGCCGCAGGAAATTCACTCCGCAGTTCCGGGAGGAACTCCACAAGTGATGCGGCGGTCACCGCACTCACCCCGATAGCGCCGGGCAAGGCCGCGAGCGCGCGGACGATCTCGGCCAACCCTGAGTACGGGACCGAACGCATCGCCGGCAGGAGTCGCACCCGCATGGTGCGACCCCCACGCAATCGCACACGCGCCTCGAACTCGTCCAGCACCCGGCTTTTGCCGGATCCCGAGACTCCGGAGAGTATGATGGAAGCGGGAGTACCCAATCGCGCCCGCTCCGCCGCCGCGATCAACTCCGCGAGGATGGTGTCTCGGCCCGTCAGCTCAGCACCCAGCCCACTGAGGGCGGCGGCGTCGAACGAGCGCTCCATTTCACGGACGATCGGTTCTCCACTCGCTCGCACCCGCTCGAGCCGTTGCACCAGTGCGGTCGGCAGGTCCTCCGGAGCGGACCCGACCTGATCCGCGAACGCCTCGATCGCCCGCCGCGCGTCAGAACGTCGCCCTCCGGCACCGAGTGCGTCGAAGAGGAGGCGAACACCATCCGCCTCCGCTGGCTCGGCCACGCGCACCGCACGCGCCAACGCCGTCGCCCGGACGACCTCCCCCGCCTGGATGGCCTCTGAGACCGCGCCCTCCATCACCAGCAGATAGCTGCGCCGGAGCCGACGCCGCTCCGCATCGACCCAGCGCTCGAACTCCGCCCCGACACGTGGCTCCATCGCGAGGAAGGACCCGCGGTAGAGGGTCATGACCGCGTCGACATCACGACGCGCCACGGCATCGGTGAAGCGCCCTCGGTCCGTGTCCACCGCCCCGGGGGCCAACTGGATCGTCTCTCGCGTGGCGACCAAGGCCGACTCACCAAGGAGGCGATGCAACGAGGCAATCGCCTGGCGGAGCGAGGCGCGTGCCTTGTCCGGCGATTCATCGCCCCAGAAGAGATCGGCGAGCTCCGCGCGGCGCAGCGGGATCTCCCCGCGGATGGTGAGCTGCAGGAGGAGGGCGAGGAGCTTCCCGGCACGATAGACCGTCTCGGTGGTGCCGTCCTCGTGCACGCGCTCGAGGAGGAAGTCGCCGAAGGTCCGGAGCTGCAGGGGCACGGTCATCGGGAGGGGGGGATCCCGCGGAACGAGAGGACTAGACGAGGAGGGTGTCGACCGAGGCACGTCCCTCGGCGTCGAGTGGGAGTAGTGGGAGTCGCGGCACTCCGCCGGCACGGCCGACGACATCCAACGCGTACTTCACCCCCGGCACGCCGAGCTGACCCACGATCACCTGCGCGAGCGGCTTGAGTGCTGCCTGCGCCGCGGCCCCAGCTGCCACATCACCGGCGCGGTGCGCCGCGAGCACGGCGCGCGTGCGCGCCGCCGCGAAGGTGGAGACAGCGAGGATCCCACCCCGAGCGCCTGAGGCGAGCGCCTCCTGGAAGACCGCACCATTCCCGGTGAGGACGGTGAAGCCCTCCCCCTGTGCCTGGAGGAAACCCGCGAGCATCTGGGCATCGCCGGAGCTGTCCTTGATCCCGATGACGTTCTCGTGCGCCGCCATCTCCGCCACGAAGTCGGCGCTGAGCGCGAAATGCATGTACTTGGGGATGTTGTAGAGGATCACCGGCACGGGCGAGGCATCGGCGACTCGCCGGTAGTGCGCGCGGAGCGCCTCGACCGTCATCGCATTGGCGTAGTAGTGCGGCGCGACGACGAGCACCGCGTCGGCGCCCGCCGAGGCCGCATGCACGCAACGTGCGAGGCACAGTTTCGTGGATTCGGCGCCGGTCCCCATCACGAGCCATCTGTCGCGCGGCACCCGATCCCGCGCCACCGTGAGGAGGGAGGCGCGCTCCTCCTCGGTGAGGAGTGCCGCCTCGCCGGTGGAGCCCGCCACGACGATCCCATCCAACCCATCGGCGAGATGCGCCGTGAGGTTCGCCGCGAAGCCGTCCAGATCGAGTGCCTCGCTCCCCGCGACGAAGGGCGTGGTGACCGGGGCGAGGATCCCGCCGAGGGCCCTGGTCATAGAAGTCCCATCCGTTCGCGCACCGTGGTCATCGTCTCGCGCGCGACGGCACGCGCGCGGTGCGCACCGTCAGCGAGGAGCGCATCGACGCGCTCGGGCTCGGCGGAGAGTGCGGCCGCCCGCTCTTGGATCGGGGCCAACTCCACCGTGAGATGCTCGTGGAGGACCTTCTTACACTCGATGCATCCCCATTGCGCGCCACGGCACTTGGTCTCGACCTCGGCCACCACGGCTGCGGGGGAGAAGGCGCGGTGGAGCTGATAGATCGTCTTGCACCGCTCCGGCTCCCCCGGGTCGGTCTTGCGGAGGCGTGCCTCGTCGGTGACGGCGGGGCGCAGCTTGTCCCAGACTGCCGGTGGTGGATCGAGGAGACTGATCGTGTTCCCGAGCGACTTCGACATCTTCGCTTGCCCATCGAGCCCGACGATACGACGCGTCGGGGTGAGGCGCGGCTGCGGTTCGGGGAAGAAAGGCTCGGTCGGCGAGAAGCGCGCATTCCAGTTCCGCGCGACGACGCGCGAGAGCTCGAGGTGCTGCACCTGATCCTCTCCCACGGGGACGATGTCGGCCCGATAGAGGAGGATGTCCGCCGCCTGGAGCACGGGGTAGTTCAAGAGCCCCGCCATCACCTGCTCCTGCTTGCTCGACTTGTCCTTGAACTGGACCTGCCGCTCGAGCTCACCCAACGGGGTGATGGTATTGAACACCCAGGCGAGCTCGGTGTGCTCCGGGACATCGGACTGGACGAAGACCGTCGCCTTGGCCGGGTCGAGCCCGGAGGCCAGTAGGGAGATCGCCATCTCCCGGGTCCGGCGGCGGAGCTCGTCGGGCGTGTAAGGGACGGTGATGGCGTGATAGTTTACGATGCAGAAGAAGGACTCCTGCTCGTGCTGCAGCGCGACCCAGTTCTTGACCGCTCCCAGGTAGTTGCCGAGGTGGAGCTCACCCGAGGGCTGGATCCCGCTGAAGATGCGTGCCATCACCGGAAGGTACGGGACGACCAATGGGCATTCAACAGGAGCGCGGGGCGCTCCTCGACCTGATCACGCGGGCCGCCGAGGCAGGGGCCGCGATCATCCGTGAGGGGGCGGGTCGCCTCGGGACGATCGACTGGCAATCCAAGGGGCCGGGGGACTTCGTCTCCGAGGTCGACCTCCGCACCGAGGCGGCGATCCTCGGGCTCCTCCGCCCTGCCCTTCCCGGCGTCACCATCCTGGCGGAGGAGTCGGCATCGAGCGCCGGGGCCGAGGCCCGCCGGGGGCTCTGCGTCGTGATCGACCCCTTGGATGGGACCACGAACTTCCTGCACGGATTCCCCGAGTACGCGGTCTCGATCGGCGTGCTCGAGGACGGGGATCCGGTGGCCGCGGTGGTCCTCCAGGTCCCGCGGAACGAGCGCTACACCGCGACCCTCGGCGCCGGGGCCTGGGTGGATGGCCGCCCCTGCCGCGTCTCCACCATCACCGACCCGCTGCGCGCCCTGATCGCCTCAGGGTTTCCCGCCAAGGACCCGCACGACCTCCCCCTCTACCAGCTCCAGCTGGCCCGCGTGATCTCGGGGGTCCCTGATGTGCGGCGCGCTGGCGCCGCGAGCCTCGACCTCGCCAGTGTCGCCGCCGGCCGTGTCGAAGCCTACTGGGAGACGAGGCTCTCGCCCTGGGATTTCGCCGCCGGGATGCTCCTCGTCACAGAGGCCGGCGGGCTCGTCTCCACCGTCGATGGCCTACCGCTGGATCCGACGCAGCCGAGCAGTATCCTCGCCGGGAATCCGGTGATGCATCCCTGGCTCCGTGAGCGCCTGCACGACCCCCTACACTCCCCCTCTCCCGTCGTCCCACCTCCCGCCTGATCCCGCATGTCCTTCGTCGAGTGCGTCCCCAACTTCTCCGAGGGCCGTCGCCCTGAGGTCATCGCCGCCATCCGTGACGCCATCGCCGGCGTCCCCGGGACGGTGGTCCTCGATGTCTCGAGCGACCCCTCGCACAATCGCACCGTGGTGACCTTCGTCGCCCCGGTGAGTTCGGCCGCTGACGCCGCCTTCGCCGGAATCGCGACCGCCGCGAAACTCATCGACCTCAACACGCACCAGGGCGAACACCCGCGCATCGGCGCCACCGACGTCTGCCCCTTCATCCCCCTCGAAGGGACCTCGATGGAGGACTGCATCGCCCTCGCGCGCACCTTGGGTGAGCGTGTCGGACGCGAGCTCGCGATCCCCGTCTTCCTCTACGAGCGGGCCGCCTCGCGCCCCGACCGCGTGAACCTCGCTGACATCCGCCGGGGCGAATTTGAAGGGGCGAAGACCGCGATCGGCACCGACCCCACTCGCGTCCCCGACTTCGGCCCCAACGCGATCCACCCCACCGCCGGCGCGACCGTGATCGGCGCGCGCCCCTTCCTCGTCGCCTTCAACGTCTACCTCGGCGGGAAGGAGAACCTTGCCGTCGCCAAGGCGGTCGCGAAGGCGGTGCGTGGTTCATCGGGCGGACTCAAGGGCGTGAAGGGACTCGGTCTCGAGGTCGATGGCCAGGCGCAGGTCTCGATGAACCTCGTCGACCTCGACGCGACCCCGCTCCACCGCGCCTACGAGATGGTGAAGATGGAGGCCGAGGCGCTCGGCGTGACGCCGACGTGGAGCGAGGTGGTGGGGCTCGTCCCCGAGCGTGCGCTCTTCGAGACGGCGGCGCGTCATCTCCGCTGGCGCACCTCCTCCCCCGATCTCGTGCTCGAGCGTCAGGTGCGTTCGGCCGCCTCAGGTGGCGTCTCCCTCGCCGGGTTCGTCGGCGAGGTCGCGTCGAGCGCGCCGGTCCCCGGCGGCGGCTCCGTCGCCGCGCATGCCGGTGCCCTCGGCGCCGCCCTCGCGCAGATGGTCGCGGGACTCACCGTGGGGAAGAAGAAGTACGCCGCCGTAGATGCCGAGATGAAGGAGATCGCGATCCGCGCCGCGACCCTCGTGCGGCGTTTGGGGGAACTCCGTGTGGAGGATGCGCAGGCCTACGCCAGCGTGAGCGCGGCGTATCGACTCCCCAAGGAGACGCCAGAGCAGCAGACCGCGCGTGAGACCGCGATCCAGTCAGCGCTGGTCGGCGCCGCGATGACCCCGCTCGAGACGGCGCGCTGCTGCGCCGAGGTCGCCGCGCTCGCCGCCACCTGCGCCGAGCGGGGGAACACCAACGCGGCAAGCGATGCCGGGGTCGCGGCGCTGATGGCCGAGGCCGCCTGCCGCGGGGCGGCGTACAACGTGCGGATCAATGTGGTGGCGCTGCCCGATCGGGCAGCGGGAGCCCCGCTCGCGGCAGAGGCGCAGGCACTCGTGGCGCGGTGTGCGGCCGATGCCGCGCGGGCGACCGCCGCGGTGGAGCAACAGCTCCAGTAGGCCACGCTCGTCTAGTCGAGCGTCGTCAGGATCCGCGGCCCC
>CAXRBM010000068.1:0-37739 GCA_964228675.1 Gemmatimonadaceae bacterium | reverse complement strand
ACCAGGTCGCGCGACTTCTGCCGGACGCGGATCTCCTGCCCCGGCTCCACCACGAAGCTCGGGATGTCCACCGACTTGCCGTTCACCTCGACGTGACGGTGCCGGATCAGCTGACGCGCCGCCTTGCGGCTGGCCGCGAAGCCCATGCGGTAGACGATGTTGTCGAGCCGGCTCTCGAGCGCCGCGAGCAGGTTGTGCCCCGTCACGCCCGGGAGGGTCGAGACGCGCTCGAACGTGTTGCGGAACTGCCGCTCGCTCAGCCCGTAGATGCGCTTGATCTTCTGCTTCTCACGGAGCTGCTTGGCGTACTCACTCATCTTCTTCCGGCGCGCCGTGCTCTGGCCGTGCTGGCCAGGGGCATACGGGCGACGCTCCACCGGGCACTTCTCGGTGAAGCACTTGGTGCCCTTCAGGAAGAGCTTCGTCCCTTCACGCCGGCACTGCCGGCAACTCGGACCAGTGTAACGCATGGATCAGACCCTCCGGCGCTTGGGCGGCCGGCAACCATTGTGCGGGATGGGGGTCACGTCCTTGATGGACTTGACCTGGAGACCAGCGGCAGCGAGCGCCTGGATGGCGGACTCGCGACCCGACCCCGGCCCCTGCACCCGCACATGCACGCGACGCACGCCCGACGACATCGCTTCGCGCGCGCACTGCTCGGCGGCGACGGTGGCCGCGAACGGCGTGGACTTCTTCGAGCCCTTGAACCCCGCCTTCCCCGCCGTCCCCCACGACACGGCGTTGCCGTGCGCGTCGGTGATGGTGATCAGCGTGTTGTTGAAGGTCGCGTTGACGTGCGCCACCCCCTCGGCGTCCACCACGCGCTTCGTCTTCTTCCCGATAGCCATTACTTAGTCACCTTCTTCTTGCCCGCGATCGCGCGGCGCGGCCCCTTCTTGGTGCGGGCGTTGGTGTGCGTGCGCTGCCCACGGACCGGGAGGCCACGGCGATGCCGCGTCCCACGGTACGACCCGATGTCCATCAGGCGCTTCACGTTCATCGCGACCTCGGTGCGCAATGCACCCTCGACGCGATACTGTTTCTCGATCTCCTGGCGGAGCTTGTTGACGTCGGCGTCCGAGAGGTCGCGGATCCGCTGCTCCGGGTTCACCCCGGTGGCGGCGAGGATGCGACGCGCGAGGACGCGGCCGATGCCGAAGATGTAGGTGAGGCCGATCTCGACCTTCTTGTCGCGCGGGAGGTCCACGCCGGAAATACGTGCCATGTGTGGATTACCCCTGCCGCTGCTTGTGCTTGGGATTGCGCTTGCAGATGATCCGCGTCACACCCGCCCGCTTGACCACCTTGCAATGCTCGCAAATCGGCTTCACGCTGCTGCGCACTTTCACTGAAGGACTCCAGAAGGTCTGAGGGCCCGAAGGCCCGCAAATGCTTGAACCGCCCCGTTTTGGGCAGACCCTGAGGATAGTCGGGGGAGACCCTTGACACAAGGCCCCGGACTGACGTGTACCGAATGGGCTGAAAGTTGGAGGCGGGAGGCGAAAAGCTTCCAGCTTTGAGCCTTACGCCTTCAGCGTGTGCCTGATCGAAGCCAAGGTCGCCGCCGGGTCCTGAGCTGCCGTAACCGCCCGCCCCAGAACGAGATACGCCGCCCCATCCCCCGCCGCCTGCTCCGGGGTCACCACCCGCGCCTGGTCGTGCGTCGCCCCACCGGACAGGCGGATCCCAGGGACCAGGGGCCTGAGCTCAGGATACGTGCTCACTACCGCGGCTACCTCCTGCCCTGAGCAGACGATGCCATGGGCCCGAGCCGCATTCGCCACCCCTGCGAGACGTAGCACCTCGGCCCCCATCTCCGGGACCTCGCGACCCAACGCCACACCGAGCGCACTGCGCTCGAAACTGGTGAGCACCGTGACCACCAGGATCCCCGTCCCCGCCCCAGCCCCCTCGACCGCGGCCTCGACCATCGCCGCGCCACCGTACCCATGCACGGTGAGCAGCTGCACGTCCATCGCGGCGGCCCGCTGCGCCGCGCCCTTCACCGTGTTGGGGATGTCGTGGAGCTTGAGATCGAGGAACACCCGTCGTCCGTCGCGCCGCAACCGCTCCACCACCCGCGGCCCCTCGGCGGTGAAGAGCTCCAGCCCGACCTTCACGAAGTCGGCGTCGGGGCCGAGGCGATCGAGCAGCGCGAGCGCCGCGTCGAGCGAGGGGACATCGAGGGCGATGACCGGCTGCGCACGAAGTGGCCGCGTGGCGGCGATGCGATCAGCGGTCATGCGGGCCACTCCAGGGTGCCGGTGAGATCAGCGAGACGCGCGATGCCGTGACGATCACACCACCGGGAAAGATCGCGCACGATGCGCTGCGGGAGCTTCGGGTCGGCGAGCCCAGCGGTCCCGATGGCGACGGCGGAGGCCCCCGCGATCAGGAACTGCAGGAGATCCCCCGCCGACTGCACACCCCCCGCGCCGATGATGGGGACACGCACCGCCTGACGCACACGCCAGGTCGCGAGCACGCCGACCGCGAGGAGTCCGGGCCCGCTCACGCCCCCGGAGCCGAAGCCGAGGACCGGCCGGCGCCGCTCGATGTCGACCACCAACCCAGGGATCGTGTTGATCACCGTGATCCCATCGGCGCCGTGATCGACCGCCTGCTGTGCGACCTCGCCGATGCGTGCGAGCGTCGGCGAGAGTTTGACGACGATCGGCTTCGTGGTCGCGGCACGCGCCCCGACGATCACCTGCGCGAGCGCGGCAGGATCGGCACCGAACTCCATCCCCCCCTGCTTCACGTTGGGGCAACTCACATTGAGCTCGTACCCCTGGAAACCGGGCGCGTCATCGAGCCGCGCGACGACCTCGCCGAACTCATGCGCCTCCTTCCCCACCACGTTCACGAGGACGCGCGGGCGCCGCACATGACGGGCGATCCACGGGAGGTCCTCCGCGCGCACCGCATCGACCCCAGGGTTCGCGAGCCCCACCGCATTGATCATCCCGCCGGGGAAGTCGGCGACGCGCGGCGCCTTGGCCCCCACGCGCGGTTCGAGACTCACCGCCTTGGTGACGAAACCGCCAAGCGATTCGAGGTCCATCACCTCGGCGAGCTCGCGACCGTAGGCGGCGGTCCCCGATGCAAGGAGGACGGGGTTCTGCAACTCGAGCCCCGCGAGGGTGACGCGCTGATCGCTCATCGGGAGGCCGTCCGGGTGCGGCGGTCGTAATCCTTGAGATAGTCGAGCGCGGCCTCGGCGATCGCCTCCGCCGTCTCCTGCTGGCCGCGCGGGGACGCCATCCAGCGCGCCTCCGAGGGATTGGTGCCGAAGCCCAGCTCGACGAGCACCGCGGGCATGTAGGTGCGCACGAGCACGGAGAAGAGCGCCTGCTTCACCCCACGATCGGGGCCGGGGTGCACCTCTTGCATCCGCCGCTGGATCGTCGCGGCCACCTCGCTCGACTCGCGGAGATGTTCGTTCCGTGCGAGATCGTTCAGGATGAAGCTCAGGGCATCCCCTTTGTGCGCCCCATCCACCTCGGTCTCGAATCGCACCACCTCGTTTTCCATGTTCGCCACGTGCGCTTCGTCCTCGGTACGCGCCGTGGAGAGAAAGTAGGTCTCGAAGCCGCGCGCCCCGGTCGGATTGGTCCACTTGGGGTTCGCGGCGTTCACATGGATCGAGAGGAAGAGGTCCCCGTTCGCACGATTCGCGATCGGGCCACGATCACGCAGGGCGATGAGGGTATCGCGGGTGCGGGTCATGACGACCTGGATCCCCTTGTGCTCGAGCGCATCCTTGAGTCGCCGAGAGACCTCGAGGGTGACGCGCGCCTCGGAGAAGGCGACGCCATCCACGACGGGGCCCTTCATCCCGGGATCCTTCCCGCCATGGCCCGCGTCGACCACCACGGTATAGCGGCGCGAGAGTCCAGCCGGGACCGCAGCCGCTGTACTGGGCGTCGCGCGCCCCGCGGCTCGCGCGGCGGAGGCGGCGGCCACCGCGGTCGAGACCGGAGGGGTCGCCTGGGCCACCACGGTCGGAGGACGACGGACCAATGAGGGAATGGCACGCAACTCCGATCGCTGGCGATCCCAGGCGATCCCGAGCTCGAGCCGCGGGAGCACGTCGGAGAAGAGCTGAAGCGGGACGAGCGGGGCCCCATCGACCATCCGCATCGGCTCGATGAGCGGCAACGTCGTCGTATCGAGCGCGGCGAACACCGACCCGGGCGTCAGATCGATCGCGGCGCCATGGATGGTGAGACGCCACTGCCCATCCGGAAGCGAATCGAAGACCCCGCCGAGGAGCCGTGCGACGACATCGGCGCGGACGAGCCCGCCGAAGGGGGTGGGGACCACCTGCACGATGGTGTCGCCCGCCGCACGCTTCACGCGGAAGACGTCCCCGGGAGGGACGGTCGCGGCGGCGAGCGCGGCCGTCGTGCCGAGGACGAACACGCCCGCGAGGAGTGCTGCCACCCCTGACCGGATCCCGACCCACCGCCGGCGGTGGCTCATCGCACCTTCATCGCGCGCTGGATCTCGCGCAGGTCGTCGCGTTCGCGCGCGTCAGCGCGCTTGTCGTGCAGCTTCTTGCCGCGCGCGAGGCCGATCTTCACCTTGGCGCGCCCCTGCTTGAAGTAGAGATCGAGCGCCACGAGGGTGAGCCCCTTCCGCTCGATCGCCCCGATGAGGCGCTTGATCTCCTTCTTTTGCAGGAGCAGCTTCCGCGTGCGCGTGGGGTCATGGTTCCAGACGTTGCCGTGCGTGTACGGGGCGATGTGCGCGTTGAGGAGCCAGAGCTCGCCATCCTTCACGACCGCGTAGGCGTCGGTGATCTGCGCCCGTTTGTCGCGGAGCGACTTGACCTCGGTCCCGAGCAGGACGATCCCCGCCTCCCACGTCTCGAGGATCTCGTAGTCGTGGCGGGCGCGGGCGTTCCGTGCGATGGGAACGATCGCGTCATCAGCCGCTGGTGTGCTCATCTCCTCATGAAGCTAGACGACCCAACGTTGACTTGGGTATCGCGGAGGGCTTACGTTGCGACTCTTGCCGAAGTGGTGGAATTGGTAGACGCGCTGCGTTCAGGGCGCAGTGGGCGATAGCCCGTGGGGGTTCGAGTCCCCCCTTCGGCACTCGCAGGGGATCACGCCAGTGATCAGGTCAGGACGGGGAGCCCGACACGCTCCCGCACCTGGGGTTCCGCCGCGAGCAGGTCGCTGAGCCGGACCCCGTCCAACACCTCATCGATCCGCTTCTGCAACATCACCCAGACCGGGCGGATGCTGCAGTCACACGCCTGCGAGCACCGCTCCGCATCCAACGGGTGCGTCTCGCAGTGCAGATCGAAGGTCACCAACTCGGCGGCGGCGATGATCTCCCGCACCGTGATCGACTCGGCGGGACGCGCGAGCCCGTAGCCGCCCTTCGCCCCGCGCGTGCTCTGCACGATCCCGGCGCGACGAAGCCGCAGGAGGATCTGTTCCACGTAGTCGCTCGGGAGACGCTCCCGCGCCGCGATGTCGCGGCCGGTGACCGGCCCATCGTCCGTGCGGCGCGCGAGGTGCAGCGCGCAGATCAATCCGTACTCAGCCCAGGTGGTGATCCGCATCGTGCGCTCAAGATGCGGTCAGGTCCCCAATGGGGACAAGGGCAGTCGGCTCAGCGACCGGCGAATGCCCCCGTGGGCCGGCCGAAGCTAGAGATCACCGTGAGGGTGGTGCGGTCGTCGATCGCGAGCTCCTTGGAGCGGAGGCGGATGATCCGCGTCTCCCGCAGCCCGGGCACCGCGTTGCGCCACCCCGTCAGGAGCGCGGCGGGGATGGTCCCCGACCCGTCATCGGTGAAGCCACAGAAGATCTGCTCGTTCAGCTGCCCGTTGCCGAAGACATTGCCGTAGCGGAGGGATACGGTCATCAGGGAGCCGGCGACGGGGGCGGCGGTCCAGGTCACCGTGAGGTTCTGGGTGGTCGTCTCAGGGATCCCGACCGAGTCGGCCGTGAAGGCCTCCGCCGTCCGCAGCGAGACCGTCGCCGCCGGGAACCCGGTGACGCTCCCGGGGATCTGCACGGTGACGGTATCCCCCGGCGTGAAGGGGATCCCGGTCTTCCGCACCGGACGGTAGACGTAGGCACCAAACTCGACCGCCCCCCGCAGGGTATCGCGCTGCGCGCCCACCTGCGAGACGAGGAAGTCCCCCGCGCTCAAGGTCGGAAACGAGGACCCCACGACGGGGGCCGCGACGTAGGCGGCGAGGACGCAGGAGTCGGCCGGCGGCGGGGTGTAGCGCAGATCGGTCTTGTCGTAGAAGGTCGCCTCGGGATCCATCACGTAGCCGCGCACCTCATCGGTGAACGCGGTATACGAGACGAGTCCGAACCGATTCTTCGACGGCTCGAGCGTGTCGACGCAGGCCGAGAGGACGACGGTCAGCGCGAGGAGCGCGAGGGAGCGGGTGTGACGACGCATGGTGGGCATGGAAGGAATCTACCCGCGGGCGAGGTAAGGGTTCGTGGCGCGCTCGGCGCCGATCGTCGTCGAGGGGCCGTGCCCGGGATGGACGACCATCTCCGGGGGGAGGGTGACGAGTCGGCGGAGGGAGGCCGCCATCGCCGTGCGATCGCAGAGCGGGAGGTCGGTCCGACCGATCGAGCCCGCGAAGAGGAGATCGCCACCGAAGAGTTGGTCCGCCCCGATGAACGCCACATGGCCGGGCGCGTGCCCAGGGAGGTGCCAGACGGTGAAGGCGTGTGCGCCGAGCTGCACGATCTGTCCCTCAGCGAGCTCGGCGTCCGGCGGCGCCGGCTGCTCGAATGGGAGACCGTACCCCGCCGCGACGCGCGAGGCGTGATCGTAGACCGGACGATCGGCGGGATGCAGATGGACGGGGACGCCAGGAAATCGGCGGCGCACCCCTTCGATCCCACCCACATGATCGAGGTGCGCGTGGGTCAGCCAGATCGCGGTGAGTCGCCCTCCCTGCTCCACAAGCGCCTCACAGATCCGATCGGGCTCGGCGCCGGGATCGATCACCACCATCTCCCCCGAGACCGGGTCGTGCAGGATCCAGCAGTTCTCCTGGAAGGACCCGACGACCAGGGAGGTGACCTGCATCAGACCTGAACCGAGGCGGCGCTCACCAACATCGGGGGCGGTACCGGGAGCGGCTGCCCGTTCTTCCGCGCCGTGAGGTACTTCTCCACGCCGATCGCCGCGGTGGTCGCATCACCGACCGCGGTGGTCACCTGTCGCGTGAGCTGCGCCCGCACATCCCCCGCGGCGAAGAGCCCCGGCACCGAGGTCTGCATGTTCGCATCGGTGATGAGATAGCCCGAGTTGTCGTGCTCGATGTGCCCGCGCAGGATCCCGGTGTTCGGCTTGAAGCCGACGAAGATGAAGATCCCCGTCGCGATCAGGTCCGAGGCGACGCCCGTCTTCGCATTGCGGATCTTCGCATGCGTCATGAGTCCATCTTGGCCGACGATTGCATCGACGACGGTATCCCAGATGACCGCGATCTTCGGATTCGCGAAGACGCGCTGCTGCACGATCTTCGAGGCACGGAAGCTGTCGCGGCGGTGCACGAGATAGACCTTCTCGGCGTAGCGCGTGAGGAAGTCGGCCTCCTCACAGGCGGCATCGCCGCCGCCGACCACCATGATGGTGTGCCCCTTGTAGAAGGCCCCGTCGCAGATGGCGCAGTACGAGACCCCCTTCCCGGCGTACTCGATCTCCCCGGGGACGTCGAGCTTCACAGGGGTCCCACCGGCGGTGACGATCACCGTCGGCGAGAGGTAGACCTCGCCGCTCTCGACGACGGTCTCAAAGAGCCCGTCATCGCGTTTGGTCACCGACTCCACGGGGGTCGAGGTGCGGATCTCCGCCCCGAACTTCTCGGCGTGCGCCTGGAACTTGCTCGCGAGCTCATGGCCGAGCACATGCTCGAAGCCGATGTAGTCCTCGATCACCTCGGTGTTGAGGAGCTCCCCGCCCGGGAAGCCGCGCTCGAGCACCACGCTCTTGAGCATGGAGCGGCCCGCGTACAGCCCGGCGCACATGCCGGACGGGCCCGCCCCAACGATCACCACCTCGAATTCATGCGTCGCCACCGACTCGCTCCGGGGGAATGGAATCGGTGGAAGCTAGGGACCCCACGGGGCGGGTGGTACTCCCGCCCCGGTGACGCGCCCGGTCCCGGTCAGGGGCCGGGCGCGTCGGCAAGGGCTCAGCGCCCGCCGCGGGCCTGCCGCTGCCGGCCCCCCATCGCCTCGATGTCAGCGAGGAGCGCCCGAGCGTCGTAGACGATCCCGTCCTTGATGGTCCATCGGACGCCACCCACCTGCTCGACCTTCCCGGTCGCATCGTTGAGTCGGGGCCACCCGGTGCCGTAGAGCACCTTCAGGTTCTGCACGGGATTCTCCGGGACGATCACGAGGTCGGCGAGCATCCCCGGCTCGATCACCCCCGTCTCGATCGGCTTCCCCGTCGGCTTGGCGAGGGTCAGCGCCGCGTGGTAGGTCCCCGCGCGGATCGCCTCGCCCGGATAGAACCCCGCCTCCTGCAGGAGCTCGAGCTCCTGGATCGTCGAGAAGCCCGGCGTGTTGTAGATGAAGCCGGCATCGGAGCTCGCCGTCACCCGGCCGCCGAGGTTCTTGTACTCGTTGATGAACTGCATCCAGACGCGATAGAAGTTGCGCCAGTTCACCTCGTCATCGGTCGTCCAATCGAAGAAGTAGGCCCCGTGGTTCGAGCGATTGGCGATATAGAAGTCCCACTGCGTCGGGATCGTGTACTTCGCGTGCCACGGCGCCTGCATGCGCGCCATCACGTCACGCCCCGTGAGATAGGTCGTCATCGTGGGATCGAGCGTGACATCGTGGTCGAGCAGGGTCTTGAGGAACGACGTCCACTTCTCGCTTCCCGGGGTCACCAGACTCCACTGCCGGGCCACCTGCGCGAAGCGCGTCTGCTCGTCGTTGAGGTTGGCGTCGAGGGGCCAGGGCTGGACCTGATGCTGATCGTACATCGACTCGAAGATCCCATAGAAGTGCGTGATCGCCCCGAGTCCCATCTGCGCCGCGACCCGTCCGTTCACCTGCGCGACCCCACTCTGCTGGAGATGCGCGGTGGTCCCGAGCCCCAACTTCTTGGCCTCATCGATGTACGCGACCATGAGGTCGGGGCGCTCGGCGCCGAGCTTGAGGCCGTCGGCGCCATTCTGCTTCGCCCACCGGACCCAGGCACGGGCCTCGTCGGGCGTCCGCGGCGTGCCGCGCCCCCACCCCGTCCCAGGGCGCTGATAGACGACGTAGCGCGGCGCGGCGATCTCATTGGCCGCGCTGCGTGCGCGTTCTCGCACGGAATAGTCGAAGCTCGCGAAGGGGACGCCCCGCACCGTGGTGATCCCGTGCGCGAGCCAGAGCTTGTTGTAGTACTCGCTCTCCGGCGCCTTCTGTTGGGTCCCCTGATGGACGTGCACATCGATCAGCCCCGGCATCAGGTACATCCCCTCGGCCTCGAGCTCCCGCGTCGCGCCGCTGGGCCGGCCCTTCGGATCGATCGGCACCTTCGGGTTCCCCACCCCGACCACCTGCGCGATCCGATTCCCCTCGATGACCACGTCGTACGGTCCGCGCGGGGCGCTCCCGTATCCATCGATGAGGTTCACGCCGCGGATGATCAATCGGCTGAAGGGGCCCTCCCCCTCCTTTCGCGCCGGAGCGGGATTGGGATCCTCGCGCCGCTCGCGCATGAGCCGCTCCTGGACGGCCGCATCGGCCGCGCTCGCCGCCGGCGGGCGCGGCGGCCCCTGCGCGACGAGGACGGAAGAGGCCAGGCAGGCGGCGAGGATCGCGGTCGGACGAATCGTCGGTGACATGGAGGCGTGGGCAGGTGAAGTGGCGGAGAACGGACGACTTATGTACGCTCCGCACTCCATCACGCGCTAGACCGCCCCCCGGATCCTCCTCGCCCCGCCCCTCGTGCCTCGCGCTCCACGCCTCATCATCACGGTCCTCTGCCTAGGGGCGCTGCGCCTCTCGGCGCAGACGGTCGACTCCGTCACCGTCCCCAGCGACGAGACGCGCCGGCACGCCGTCGCGCGGCGCGCCACCGGCCCGATCGTGCTGGACGGCCGACTCGACGACGCCGCCTGGTCCGCGGCCGCTCCCATCGGCGACTTCGTGCGCGTGCGGCCGGACTTCATTCGGACGACCGACTTCCCCAGCGTCGTCCGTGTCCTCTTCGACGACGAGCATCTCTACATCGGCGCCTTCCATTACGACGCCGCCGGGCGGCGCGGCCTCCGGATGCCGGACCTCCGCCGTGACTTCACGCCCCCCGAGAGCGATGTCTTCGGCGTCACCATCGGCTCGCTCGGCGACCACCGGACCGTCTACCAGATCCAGGTGACCCCGCTGGGTTCGCAGGGTGACGTCCAAGCCTTCGACGGCGGGGCGACGTTCAGCTTCAGCTGGGATGCGATGTGGCGGGTCCGCACCACGCAGTCGGACTCCGGATGGGTCGCCGAGATCGCGGTGCCGTGGACCTCGCTCCGGTACGCGCCCGGCCTCACGACCTGGGACATCAACTTCGTTCGGAACAGCCGCCGCGTCGCGCAGTGGACGGCGTGGGCCCCGTATCCCCGCCAGTTCTCCTCGTGGCGCCTCGCCTATGCCGGCGTCCTCGACTCCATCCAGCCCCCACCCCCGCGCACGAACCTCCGCTCGCGGCTCTACGGTCTCACGAACGCGACGAAGGAGGCCCGCGCGGGCGTACGGGACGGGACGGGGGCCGACATCGGCGGCGAGATCATCTGGGCGCCCACCGCGAACGCGCTCGTCGAAGCGACGGTGAACACCGACTTCGCCCAAGCCGAGGTCGACCGACAGGTCGTGAACCTCACCCGCTTCAGCGTCTTCTTCCCCGAGCAGCGCCAGTTCTTCCTCGAGAACGCCGACCTCCTCACGGCCGGCGGCGGCGCGAACGGCGCGGCCTTCTCGGGGGGCACGATCAATCCCTTCGTGGTGCAACCCTTCTTCTCGCGCAGCATCGGCCTCGGCGCCGACGGCACGCCGCGTCCCATCGTCGGCGGGCTCCGCTACGGCTATCGCACGGGCCGGACCGCCGCGGGCGCCCTCCTGATGCGACAGGCGGGGACCGGTACCACGAACGCTGATGCCGCCGACTTCGCCGTCGGGCGTCTCACGCAGTTCGTCGGGCGGTCCACGCGCATCGGCGGGCTCGTGGCGTACCGCGACGATGCCGGCGACCGCCGGAACGTGGTCACGGCGATCGATGCGCTCACCCGGTTCGGCGAGGCGACGCAGCTCAGCGCGATGCTCACCACCTCGGCCGACACCGGCCGCACCGGCGTCGCCGCGACGTACGCGATCAGCCGCAACACCCCCTCGTCCACCCTCGGCCTCTCCGGCGCCTACGTCTCCGCCGAGTTCCGACCGCGCACGGGCTTCGTCTCGCGCCCCGATGTCATCATGACCGGGCCGAATGCGAGTCGGACCTTCCAGCCCGCGTGGCGCCCCGAGGGCATCGTCTGGTTCCGGCCGGAGCTCTTCGCCCTCTTCTTCCACGATCCCGCGTCGAAGCGTCTCCAAGAGGGGAGCATCGCGCTCCGCGGCGAGGTGCTGCGCCGCACCGGCGGGACCCTCACGCCGTACGTCCAGCAGAACTACCAGCGACCGACGAGCGGGCTCCCGATCCTCCCCGGTGTGTCGATCACCCCTGGGGGGTACGACTATGTGCGCGCGGGCGTCGACCTCTCCACCGACCAGAGTGCGCCGCTCGCCGGTGCCGTGAGCGCATCGACCGGTGGGTTCTTCGACGGGCGGCAGGAGCAACTCGCCGTCTCGGGCCGTTGGTCCCCGAGCCCGTACCTGAGCGTGCGTGCGACCTATGAGGTGAACTTCCTCCGTTCGCTCGGCCCGGCGGACACCTCGCTCGTGACCTACCTCGCTGGCCCCGAACTACGGCTCTTCGTCAGCCCACGCCTGCAGTGGAGTGCGTTCTACCAATACAACTCGGTCATCGAGCGCGGGACGCTGAATGCCCGCTTCAGCTGGGAATTCTCCCCGCTCTCGTTCCTCTACGTGGTCTACAACGATCGTCAGCCGATCCTCGGCGGGCTGACCCCGCGCGCCCGACAATTGATCGTGAAGCTCAGCTGGCTCCGACAACTCTAGTGCGCGGTCACTCCCCGCTCAGGCGTCGAGGCCACGCCCGCCATCGACACGAAGCACCTGCCCCGTGACGAACGGCGCGTCGAGCAGGTAGCGGACCGCCCCCGCCACATCCGAAGGGGTGCCGATGCGGTGGAGGGCGGCTTCGGCCGACAACCGCTCCTCGAGCTGAGGCGCCCGGTCGTCGGGCAGGAGGACCGCACCGGGGGCCACGGCGTTCACCCGGATGCGCGGGGCGAGCGCGGCCGCGAGATGTCGGGTGAGGGCGTGCACCCCCGCCTTCGCGACCCCATGCATGGCATAGTCGGGCCAGCTCTCATCCGCCATATGGTCGCCGATGAGGACGATCGCCCCGCCCTCGCCGAGGTGCGCGGCGGCCGACTGCGCGAGGAGGAACGGGGCCCGGAGATTGAGCGCGAGGATCCCATCGACCGTGTCCGCGGTGGTCGAACCGATCGGCGTGCGCGTCATCCCAGCCGCCGAACAGACGAGCGCATCCAAGCGACCACTCCACGCCGTCACCTTCGGGATCAGCGCCTCGAGCGCCGCCGCATCGGTGAGGTCCGCGGCGAACGACGCCGCGGTCCCTCCGCTGGCGCGGATCTGCTCGACCACCTCGGTCGCTCCTGCGGCCGAAGCATGGTGATGCACGGCGACGGACCATCCGTGGACGGCGAGGTCGAGCGCGATGGCGCGTCCCACGCGGCGCCCCGCCCCCGTCACCAGCGCGACGCGCGACGGCACCGCGCCCCTCACCGCCACGCTCACGCTCACGCCGCCGCGCGACGCGCGGCGAGCCGCGCATCCTGTCGCTCGAGCCACGCCATCGGCACCTGCATCGCGCCCAAGGTGCGCGGCCCCATCATCGCGCCATGCCAATCGGAGCCGCCGCTCGGCACCAGCCCGAAATGCTCGACGAGCGCCAGGATGCGCTTCATGTCCTCGGCGGAATGGCTCGGATGGCGCACCTCGAGCCCATCGAGCCCCATCGCGATCAACGGCTCGACGCGCTCGCGACGCCCATCCGGTCCCGGGTGCGCGATGATCGCGAGTCCACCGAAGCGGTGGATGAGTGCGATCCCCTCGGCGATCTCCAAGCGCGCCTTGTCGACGTAGGCCGGGCGCCCCGCCGCCAGATACCTGTCGAACGCCTCGCGCTGGTCCCTCACATGGCCTGCGGCGACGAGCGCCTTCGCGACATGCGGCCGCCCGATCGCTCCCCCAGCCGCGGCAGCGAGCACCGCCTCGAAGTCGATTGGCGCACCGACGGCGACGAGGCGCTCGACCATCGTGCGAGCCCGCTCACGGCGCCCGTCACGAAAGGTGGTGAGGGCCTGCTCCATCCCGGGGACGTCCGCGATATGCAGGCCGAGGAGATGCACCTCCGTCGCGTCCTGATGGACGCTCAGCTCCACCCCAGGGATGAACCGCAGCCCCAGTCGCTGCGCCATCGCCTGCGCGGCGGGGATCCCCGCCATCGTGTCGTGATCGGTGAGCGCGAAGGCGGCGACGCCCGCCTGATGCGCGAGTTCGACGGCCGCACCCGGGGCCGCCGACCCATCCGACGCGGTCGAATGCGCGTGCAGATCGACCGTGCCGGCGACACCGCTCACGGCGCGTAGCCGGCTTCGGGCGAGCGGGTGCTGGGCTGCGAGAGGGTGAAGAGCCGACGGAGGTCAGCGTCGGACAGCATCGCGAGGGACTGCTCACGCGACTTCACGCCGAGCGGTGAGTAGCGCGTCACGCGGATCACACGGTCGGCGCCGGTCCCATGCAGGAAGAGGAGACCGAATTCATCGGCGGTCGACTGGGTGACGTATCCACTGGGATATACCTCCCAGTGCTGGCCATCGATCTCGAGACGACGGGTCGGCATATCAGCTGAGCTCCACGATGGAATAGAGGCGATCGGTGGCGATCGGACGGCCCGGCGCATCGGCATGCGCCGCGCGCAGGGCAGGAAGATCCGGCGCCTCACAGAATTCGATGAAGGCGCCGGGGAGGGCATGCTCCTCGAAGACCCAGTAATGACATCCGGCCGCACGGAAGTGCTGCTCACGCGTGCGGCAGGTCTCGAGGAACCGCGCCCGCTCGGTCGGCGTGACCACCGTCCGATGCATGGTCAACGAGCGCGGCATCTCACCCGACCGATTCGAGCGTCTGCTTGAGGTCCGCCATGAAGCGGTCGGCGTCGGCGCCGTCGACGACGCGATGGTCGAAGCTGCAGGAGAAGTACGCGCAGGTGCGGATCGCGATCGTGTCCTCGCCATCGGCGCCGGTGATCACCTTGGGGCGCTTCTCGATCGCGCCAAGCCCGAGGATCGCGGTGGTCCCCACCGGGATGATCGGCGTCCCCATGAGCGAGCCGAAGACACCGGGGTTGGTGATGGTGAAGGTCGCATCCTGCACGTCGACGGGGCTCAGCTTCTTGGTCCGCGCGCGCTGCGCCAGATCGTTTGCGGTGCGGGTGAGGCCGGTCAGGTTGAGCCCATCGGCATCCTTGATCACCGGAACGATCAGACCAGTGGGCTCGAGCGCGACGGCGATCCCCACATTGTACCGCTTGCGCAGGATGACGTCGGTGCCGGAGACCGTCGCATTCATCACCGGATGGCGCCGCAGGCATTCGACGGTCGCGCGGATGATGAAGGGGAGGAAGGTGAGCTTCTGCCCCGTCTCCGCCTCGAACTCCCCCTTCATCTTCGCGCGCATCCGTGCCACGCGGGTGAGGTCGATCTCGAAGAAGCTCGTGACATGCGCCGCGACCTGCTTCGCCTGCCGCATATGGTCCGCGGTGAGCCGACGGATCTTCGACATCGGCTCGACCTGATCGCCGGGCCACGCGTTGAAGGTCGGTTCGGCGTGCGCACTCATGGGGACGCTCATCGCGGCCGGGAGCCCCGACGGCATCACCGAGGGCGCCGAGGGCGTCCGCGCGCCGCCCTGGCCCAGATAGGCCTCGAAATCACGCTTGGTCACGCGGCCCGCGATCCCCGATCCCGTGAGGGTCGAGAGGTCGACCCCCGCCTCAGCCGCCATGCGGCGCACGAGCGGGGAGGACTTGGTGCGGATTCGCTCCTCGAAGGAGTTCGGCGACGCCGCCGGACGCGCGGCGGGGGGAGCCGCAGCCGCCGACGCGGCAACCGCAGGCGCCGAGGGCGCTGGAGCCGGAGCCGCCGCTGGGGCAGGCGCGGCGGCGGCAGGCGCGATCGATGCCCCCTTCTCCGTCTCGATCCGCGCCACCACCGCGTTCACCGGGACCGTGGTGCCTTCATGCACGATGATCTCCGCGAGCACGCCAGCGCTCGGCGCCGGGATCTCCGCATCGACTTTATCGGTCGAGATCTCGAAGATCGGCTCGTCGCGCTTCACCTCGTCGCCGACCTTCTTGAGCCAGCGCGAGAGGGTGCCTTCGGCGATCGACTCCCCCATCTGGGGCATGATGACATCTATACGGGCCACGATGCTTCCTCGGTCAGGTCAGGACTTGGGCGCGGCGGGCGCCGGCGCGCGACGGAGCGCCGAGACGACGAGCCACGGGAGGGAGAGGGCGCCGATGGCGGCGCCGACCCCCGCATAAATGTACCAGTCGCACGTCGGGATGCCGTCACACCGGGGGGCCTTGGTGAAGAAGGCGACCCCCTTGGAGACGAGGACCCCGACCATCCCGCCGGAGAAGGCGCCGATCCAGAGCATGAAGCAACCGATCGCGACCTGCCGGAGGGTCGAGGGTGGGGTGAGCGCGGGCGGAGTGGGAGCGGTCATCAGGTCACCAGGCCACGAGCCGACGCGCGGCCACGCAGATGTCGTCGACCTGCGGGAGGACGAAGTCCTCGAGCGAGGGCGCGTACGGGAGGGGGATGTCGTGCGCGGTCACGCGGAGCACCGGGGCATCGAGATGCGCGAAGGCGTGTTCATTGATCCGCGCCGTGAGTTCACCGGCGATCCCGCCGGTGCGGGTGTCCTCGTGCACGATGAGGACGCGATGCGTCTTGCGGACCGTGGCGAGGATCGCCTCGTCATCGAGCGGGGCCAGCGAACGCAGGTCGATCACCTCGACGGAGAGCCCGTCCTGCTGCTGTAACCGCTCCGCGGCCTCGAGCGCCTTATGCACCGTCGCCGCATAGGTGATGATCGAGAGGTCCGTCCCCTCGCGCGCGGTACGCGCCTTCCCGATCGGGACGACATGGTCCCCCGCCGGCATGACCCCCTTGATGCGGCGATAGAGATACTTGTGCTCGAAGAAGAGCACGCAGTCCTCGTCGCGGATCGCAGCCTTCATGAGCCCCTTGGCATCCTCCGCCGTGGCGGGATAGACCACCTTGAGCCCCGGCGTATGGATGAACCCCGCCTCAGGGTTCTGCGAATGGAACGGCCCGCCACGCACATAGCCACCGCTTGGCCCGCGCACCACCATCGGACAGGGCAAGAAGGCGCGATAGCGCGCCGTCGCCACGTAGTTGGTGAGCATGTCGTACGCGTTCGCGATGAAGTCGATGAACTGCATCTCGACCACCGGCCGCATCCCCATGTGCCCCGCCCCCGCCGCGGCGCCGACGATCGCGATCTCGGAGATGGGGGTGTCGATCACGCGCGCCTCGCCGTATTTGGCGAGCATCCCGTCGGTGACCTTGAAGGCGCCACCGTACGCGCCGATGTCCTCCCCCATCAGGAAGACGTTCGGGTCGCGCGCCATCTCCTCGTCGATCGCCTCGCGGATCGCCTCGAGGTAGGTGATCTCCGCCATCAGCGGGTCCCTCCCTTCGACGCGTCCCACGTCCCCCACCCTTCCGGCCGTTCCTTGCCGAGCGAGGAGACATCCGCCCCCTCGCGGAACCAGAGCGGGCGCTCGGCCGGCGGATCGGCATAGACGCCGACCAGCGCATCGAGGGGATCGGGGACCCCAGACCGCTCCGCCTCATCGGTCGCCACGTCGATCTCACGCCCGATGCGCGCATCGATCTCGGCCAACGTCTCGGCGCTCACCCCTTCGCGATCACGCAGGACCCGGACGAATCGGTCGATCGGGTCGTTCTCCGCGGCCCACTGCTCGATCTCGCCCTCCGGCACGTACGACTGATTGTCGTGCTCGGCGTGCCCCTTCCGGCGATAGGTCATCAGCTCGAGGAGGGAGACGCCCTCACCGGCGCGCGCGCGATCGACGGCGCGCTTGGTGCAGTCGTAGACCGCGAGCACGTCATTCCCATCGCACTGCTCACCATAGACGCCGTACCCGATCGCCTTGTCGACGAACTGCTTCGCTGCCGTCTGCTTGGCCGTCGGGGTGGAGTAGGCGTAGCCGTTGTTCTCGATGATCACCACGAGCGGGAGCCGCTGGACCGCGGCGAAGTTGATCCCCTCGTGAAAGGCACCGGTGCTCGTCGCGCCGTCGCCCACGTAGACGAGCCCCACGCGATCCTCGCCGCGCATCTTGAAGGTCATCGTCACGCCGGCCATCACGGGGACCATGTCGCCGAGCGGGGAGATCTGTCCGAGGAAGCCACGCGTGCTCCCCGCAGGGCCGATGTCACCGAAGTGGATGTTGAGCTCGCGCCCACGCGTCGGGGAATCCCCCTTCGCCATGTACTGCTTGAGGATCTCGAGGGGCGTGGCCCCCTTCACGAGCATCGCCCCCATGTTCCGGATGAGCGGGGACATCACATCCCGCGACTCGAGCGCGAAGCAGGAGCCGACGGCATCGGCCTCTTGCCCGAGCGAGCGGAAGAGCCCACCGACCACCTTGGTCTGCCGATAGAGCGCGACCAGGCGCTCCTCGAGGGTGCGCGTCATGCGCATCCAATAGTAAAGCTCGAGCTTCTTCTCGAGCGGGAGCGCCTCCCCGAGGTGTCCGCCGGCGGTCTCCGGACCCCGACGCCGACGCGCGACCATCAGTACGAGGGCGCGAAGGTATGCGCGGTGTCGACTTGGGCGTGCACGCGGACGAAGAAGGTCTTCACCCCACGATCCAGACGACTCTCCCCCATCTGGTCGGTGTGCGCCTCGATGAAGGTGTAGTGCCCCCCCTCCATCTTGACCGAGAGCTCGACGACCGAGGGAACCTCCGGGGTCCCGACGGTGCCCTTGAAGGTCCGGGTGCGGGCCCCCTCCCCGACCTTCTGCATCCCGATCGTCGGGAAGAAGGCGTCAGCGGTGGCGAGGACTTGGTCGGGGTGGAGCGAGGTGCGGTGGAAGTGCTTCATGGTCAGGGGACAGGTGACAGGGATCAGGGAACGGGGGCGCCCGTGGTGTCGACGATCTCGTTCAACACCGTCTGACGCCAATCGAGGGTGCGCTGGAGGGCCTGCGTGGAATCCCGACGGAACTGGATCCCGATCGCCCACTCCCCCGCGGTGAGGAACTTGATGCGGGCGCGATAGGTGCCGGGCTCCGGGCCATACTGGAACCCGTCCCAGACGGAGACGCGATCGCTGTTGGTCGCGAAGAGGCGCCCCTCGCCATTGGCGATCGGCTCCTTGGTCTCACGATCCTGCACCACGATGGTGTAGGTGATCACATCGAGAGCGCGCGGAGGGATCGGATCGCCCGTGACCCGGAAGGTGAAGTCGTCGGTTCCGAGCCGCATGACATGCTCGCGCGGCTTGCCACTGCACGCGGCGAGCGCCAGCAGGAGGACGAGGAGTGGGACGTGCCGAGCGCGAGGGGACCGCATGCAACCTCCTGCACCGAATCGGGGGATGCGCCGTCGCACCGCACCGGCGGCGCCACAGACCTCAGGAAAGATAGAGCGCGCGCGCCACATGGCGAAGCCGCTGGCCCACCGTCACGACCGCGGCGAGGGCGAGGATGGCGACCACGCAATCGAAGACCGCCCACTCCCACCGGAGGCCGAAGAAGGCTTGAGGGGCCGCCAAGAGGGTGATCCGCTCCGGGCGCTCGAACCACCCGACCCCCGCAAGATCGACACCGAGGAGGTCAGCTTTGGCGCGGGTGTATGACGTCAGCTGGATCGCGACCAGCGCGACCAGCGCGACCCCGAGCATCAGGGGGCCGCGCCCCGCCGGATGCGGATGGGTCGCATAGAACCCGACGATCCCGCCGAGCAACGCCCCGTCGGCGACCCGATCCATCGTGGAATCGAGGAAGCCGCCAAACGGCGTGGTCCGCCCCGCACGCCGCGCGACCGCGCCATCGATCACGTCAAAGAAGGCGAGGAGCCCAAGCGTCCATCCCGCCAGATGCATCCACCCCGCTGCGAACATCCCCCCGACCACGATCGCGACCGCCGTCCCGACCAGCGTCAGCGCGTTCGGGGAGATCCCGAGACGGACACAGGCATCGACCAGTGGATCGATCAGCCGGAGATACCCGCGGACGATCCAGTGCCACGGAGCGAGCACCGCCGAGCGACCTCCCATCAGCGCGCTCAGTAGAGTAGGTACGGCCGCACCTTCCGCTGAAAGGCGGCGACCGCGGGCTGCATCGCGTCGATCACCTCGTCGGGATCGGTGCCCGCGAAGAGCGCCTGCCGCGCCGCGGAGGAACCGAACCGCTGATCGATCGTACGTTCCGTGGCGCGGAGGGAATCGCCATGGACCTTCTTGAGCGACCAGAGCACGGCCGCTCCGACGCGTCCCATCGGGGCCCGATCGCGGTCGGTCACCACGATCTTCACCCCGGGAATCTCCCGGTCGTTGAACTTGCGATCCGGGGACTCGCGCGGGGTGAAGCGCTCCGCCTCGAAGCGCACGCCCACGAAGCCCAACTCGTTGAGCATCGTGGCGAGGCGGGGCGCATCCATCCACGGCGCGCCGAACCGCTGGAATGGCGCCTTGGTCCCCCTCCCCACGGAGACGTTGGTCCCCTCCAACGGGACGAGGGCCGGATAGACGAGCGCGCTCGCGACCGTCGCCATCGCCGGCGACGGGACCACCCACGGCAACCCCGTCTCGTCCCACCACATCGTGCGGCGCCACCCCTGCATCGGCACCACCGTCAGTTGCACCGGGATCCCCAACTCGGCGGCGAACCAACGCGCCATCTCCCCATTCGTCATTCCGTGCCTCAACGGCGCGGGGTATAATGCGAAGGCGAGTCCCCGACGGGTCGGGGTGGGATCCTCCGGGTTCGAGAGGGCCGAGTCGAGGAGCGGGGCCTCCATGCGCCCGGTGATCGGATTCGGTCGATCGAGCACGACGAAGGGGATCCCGGCGCGCGACGCGGCGCGCATCCCGTAGACCATCACTCCCACATAGGTCCAGGTGCGCGTCCCGATGTCCTGCAGATCGAAGACCAGCGCATCGAGGTCCCGGAGCAAGCTGTCGGGCGGCGGCACCGTGCCGTTCGTATACAGCGAATGCACCATCAATCCCGACCGTTCATCGCGCTGGTCGGGGAGATTCTCGCGATCCACATCGCCACGGATCCCATGCTCCGGCGAGAAGAGCCGGACTAACGTGACGTTCGCGCGCTTGGTGCGTGGATCCTTCTGCAAGACGTCGATGAGATGCGTCCCCGAGGCATCGACGGTCGTATGGTTGGTGATGAGCGCGATGCGACGTCCCGCGATCACCTGCAGCGAATCCTCGAGCAGCACCGTCATCCCGGGGCGTACCGCCGGCGCCTTCGTCGGCGCGCCCTGGGCTGGCGTGCGCGACGCACAGGCCACGACCGTCGCCACACTGAGCACGAGCCCCGCCACCTTCACGCCCCACCGTCCGAGATGATGCACCCGACCTCCCTTCGTTGGGCCGGCCTTGCCGGCGTCCTCGTCGCGCTCAGCTGTGCGCCCGCGGTCTCGAGCCCCGTGCGCGCGCCATCGCCGCGCACGATCCCCGCCGACCTCCGCGCCCTCCCGCCCTCGCTCTCGGCGCCACTGCCGAACGAGGCGCGACGCTGGATCGAGTCCACTCTCACGGCGATGCCGCTGCGCGAGAAGATAGCCCAGATGATCATGATCTGGGTGCTCGGCGATTACACCAGCACCACCGACCAGACCTTCGCTGATGCCGCCGAGCGGGTGCGCGTCGACAAGGTGGGTGGCGTGGTGATGTCGCTCGGCTCGCCGATCGAGGTCGCCGCCAAGGTGAATGCGTTGCAGCGGCGGGCGGAGCTGCCGTTGCTCGTCGCCTCGGATGTGGAACCCGGGCTCGGGCGTCTCGAGGGCGGCGTCTTCGCGCCGGGACTGTTACGTGGGGGCGACGCCACCGTGCTCCCCAACAACATGGCGATCGGCGCCACGGGGAACATCGCCTGGGCGCGTGAGGCGGGCCGGATCGTCGGGGAGGAGTCGCGGGCGATCGGCATCCACCTCGCCTTTGCCCCCACCGTGGACGTGAACAACAATCCGGCGAACCCCGTGATCAACGTTCGCTCATTCGGTGAGGACCCCGAGCGCGTCTCGGCGATGAGCGCCGCCTTCGTCGAGGGGGTGCAGTCGGCGGCGGTGATGGCGACGGTGAAACACTTCCCCGGCCACGGGGACACCGACACCGACTCGCATCTCGCCCTCCCGGTCGTCGGCGCGACGCGAGCGCGGATGGACAGCGTCGAGCTGCGTCCCTTCCGCGCCACGATCGCCGCGAACGTCGCGGGGGTGATGAGCGCGCACATCGCGCTCCCCGCCGTCTCGAAGGATTCGACGCCGGCGACCCTCGTCCCCGCGATCTTCCAATCCCTGCTGCGCGATACCCTCGCCTTCCGCGGGCTCGCGGTCACCGACGCGATGGATATGCGCGGGATCGGGGCAGGCTACGGCCTCGAGGAGAGCGTCGTGAAGGCGGTGCAGGCCGGCGCTGACATCCTCCTCATGCCGGCTGACGTAAACGCCACGGTGAACGCCATCGCGGCGGCGATCGAGCGCAGCGAGATCACGACCGCGCGCATCGATGCCTCGGTGCGGCGCATCCTCGAGTACAAGCTGCGCACCGGCGCGATCCAGCGCCCGATCGTCGACCTCGACTCGCTGCGTGAGGTCGTCGGGTCGGCGGAGAACCGGCGGACCGCGCAACGCATCGCCGACGAGGCGATCACCCTCCTTCGGAACGACGCCACCCTCCTCCCCCTCGCGCGCACGGGTCGGACCGTGATCCTCACCTTCGGCGGGGAGAACGACATCGTCGGCGGCCGCACCTTCGCCGCCGACCTGCGCGCCGCGCTCCCCGAGAGCCGCATCGTGCGGATCAATCCCACCACTTCGCGGGCCCGCCTCGATTCGCTCGTGCGCCCGGGGGAGCGCGTGGTCCTCGCGACCTTCATCCGCACGATCGAGGGCGAGGGGCGCTTCGCCGTGGGCCAGCAGACGGCCCGCTGGATCGATTCCCTCGCGAAGGTCCAGCCGACGATCGTCGTCGCCTTCTCGAATCCGTATGTGATCCGTGAGTTCCCTTCGGTGCGCCATTACGTGGCCGCCTTCGGACGTGGGGACGCGATCGAGCGCGCCGCGGTGCAGGCCCTGACCGGGCGGATCCCCTTCCGCGGTCGCGCCCCGATCACGCTCCCCGGGATCTTCCGCATGGGAGACGGGATCGTGACCGCCACCGCGGCCCCCGCCTCGAACCTCTCGCTCGCCGATTCCGTCCAACGCGTGCTCGATCGCGCCGTCCATGATTCGGTGACGCCGGGCGCGATCGCCGTCATCGGCACCCGCCACACGATCCTCGCGCAGGTCAGTGCCGGCCGCATCGACTGGGCCACGGACGCCCCCGCCCCCTCCACCGAGACGCTCTGGGACCTCGCCTCACTCACCAAGGTCGTCGGGCTCACCTCCGCGGTGATGCAGCTGACCGAGCAGGGGAAGATCATCCTCGACGCGCCGGTGCAGCGCTACCTCCCGGAGTGGAAGGGACGCCACAAGGAACGCGTCACGGTGCGCCATCTCCTCACCCACTCCTCCGGACTCGCCCCCTTCATCCAACTCTGGAAGCGCACCAGCACCGCCGACTCGGCGCGGGCGATCGTCCTCGCGGCGCCGCTCGACACTACCCCCGGCGCGAAGATGGTCTACTCCGACCTCGGCGCGATCCTCCTCGGGCTGATCGTCGAGCGCGTGAGCGGCCAGCGGCTCGATGCCTATCTCGCGACCCACGTCTTCGGGCCGCTGCAGATGCGGGACACGCGCTTCACTCCGCCCCCCGCCGTGCACGCGCGGACCGCCCCCACGGAGCGCGATCCGTGGCGTGGGCGCCTGGTGCGTGGCGAGGTCCACGACGAGAACGCCTTCCTGTTGGGGGGGGTCTCCGGGCACGCCGGCCTCTTCTCCACCGCCGCCGACCTCACCCGCTTCGCCCAGATGTACCTCAATGGAGGCTCGCTCGACGGGGTCCGGATCTTCGAGCCCGGGACCATCCAAACCTTCACCCGGGTGCAGTTCGCCGAGTTCTCGAACCGGGCCTTAGGCTGGGAGACCCCGACGGGGACCAACTCCGCCGGCCGGCTCATGCTTCGCCCCGCCTTCGGGCACACCGGGTTCACCGGGACCTCCCTCTGGATCGACCCGGTCAATGACCGATTCGTGATCCTCCTGACCAACCGGGTGAACCCGACGCGGGAGAACTCCCGGATCGGCCCGGTCCGGACCACCGTGGCCGACCTCGCCCTGACCCTCGGAGGGAGCCCGGCCCGGAGTGTCAGCAGCCCCTGACAATCTTGTTCGCTCCCCCGCTCGGTCGCATATTTCGCCAGTACGCAGTTCGGCCACCCTGTGGTGGCCTCACCTTCTGTCGCGGAGGAACGCGATGAGCACGATGAATGCCCCTGAAGTCATGGTCACCATCACCACGGCCGCTGCGGCCGAGGTGGCGAAGTTCATGGTCGCCGAGAACGTCGCCCCTGAGGTCGGCGGGCTCCGCGTGAGCGTTCAGCCCGGCGGGTGCTCGGGCTTCAAGTACAGCCTCCTCATCGAGGACAAGCCGGCCGAGGACGACACGATCCTCGCGCAGACCGGGTTCAACGTCTTCGTTGATCCGTTCTCGATGCAGTACCTCAACGGCGTCGTCATCGACTACGTGACCTCGATGCAGGGCTCGGGCTTCACCTTCAAGAACCCGAACGCCACCGGCGGCTGCGGCTGCGGCAGCAGCTTCTCGGCGTAACCGCTTCGAGGGTGCGCCCTCTGACGTCGCACCCGCACTCGACCTGACCGACGAGGCCCGTGTCCCCATCTGGGGGCGCGGGCCTCGTCGCATCGCCCCGATCGATGACCGAACGCATCCCCACACAGATCCTTCTGGATCATGCACAGTTGGCCCGCGAGGTCGCCTATCGCATCGCGGCGGTGATCCGCGCGCGGAACGCCGAGGGACGGATCGCGGTCCTCGGCCTCGCCACCGGCTCCACCCCGATCGGCGTCTATCGCGAATTGGTGCGCCTGCATCGCGAGGAAGGGCTCTCCTTCGCTCGCGTCGCGACCTTCAACCTGGACGAGTATCTCCCGATGGATCCGGAGAGTCCGCACTCGTACCACCGGTTCATGTGGACGCATCTCTTCTCGCACATCGACATTGATCCGGCGAATGTGCATCTGCTCGACGGACGTCTGACCGGCGCGGCGATCGACGCGCACTGCACCGCCTTCGAGTCAGCGATCGAGGCGGCGGGTGGGATCGACTTCCAGCTGCTCGGGATCGGCAAGACGGGGCATATCGGCTTCAATGAGCCCGGCTCGGGGCTCGACAGCCGGACCCGCCGCATCCACCTGGATCGCATCACGCGTCGCGATGCGGCGAGCAGCTTCTTCAGCGAACGACATGTGCCGCACGAGGCCCTCACGATGGGCGTGGCGACGATCCTCGCGGCCCGTGAGATCGCGATCCTCGCCACCGGGGAACACAAGGCGACCATCGTCCGGCGGGCGGTTGAAGGGGAGATCGACCTCGGCGTCCCCGCGACCTTCCTGCAGCGGCACCCGAAGGCGACGTTCTACTGCGATGCGGCCGCCGCCGCCGAGCTCACGCGCGTGGCGACCCCCTGGCTGGTCGACAGCGTGCAGTGGACGCCGGAGCTCGAGACGCGGGCGGTGATCTGGCTCTCGCAGACCGTCGGCAAGGCGATCCTCAAGTTGAGCGAGACCGACTACGAAGAGCATCGGCTCTCCGGTCTCCTGGCGCGCCACGGCGGCTCCACGGGGACGGTGAATGGGGATGTCTTCCTCGATCTCGTCGGACGGATCCGAGGCCGTACCAAGCTCCCGAAGGGGGCGCGCGTGCTCTGTTTCTCCCCGCACCCCGACGATGACGTGATCTCGATGGGCGGGATCCTGCGCAAGCTCGTGGAGAACGGGAATGCGATCACCGTCGCGTACATGACGAGCGGGAACATCGCGGTCTTCGATCACGATGTGCGGCGGCAACTCGATGTGCTACGGCGCATCGCGTCGGAGCGGCACCTCGCGACGGTCGAGGTCGAGTCGTACGCGTCGCGGCTCCTCGCGGCGATGGAACAGAAGGCCGCTGGCGTCCCCGACCAGGCGGAGGTCGCCGACCTCAAGCGGATCATCCGCGAGTCGGAGGCGATCTCCGGACTGGAGGCGATGGGACTGGACGCCTCGCATGCCCGCTTCCTCGACCTCCCCTTCTATCACACGGGGACGATCGAGAAGCGCCCCGTCGGCCCTGAGGACGTGGCGATCGTCGAGCGGCTCATCCGCGAACTCCAGCCCCATTACATCTTCGTCGCCGGTGACCTGAGCGATCCGCACGGGACGCACCGGATGTGCAAGGACGCGATCGATGCGGCCCTCGCACGCTGCTACCCGGCGCGACCGCGTGGCCCACAGCACCCCGCACCGGAGATCGCCGAGCGTGACGGGTCGCCCGTGGCCCCCGAAGTCTGGCTCTATCGCGGGGCCTGGCAGGAGTGGCCGATCTATGAGGCCACCTGGCTCGTCCCCCTCTCAGGCGACGAACTCCGCCTCAAGATCCAGGCGATCTTCAAGCATCAATCGCAGAAGGACTCGGCCCCCTTCCCGGGGCAGGACGAGCGCGAGTTCTGGCAGCGCGTCGAACAACGCAATACCGGCACCGCCGATCTCCTCAACGGACTCGGCCTCGCCGAGTACAACGCCATCGAGGCTTATGTCGTCGACTGACCATGCGGCCTTCACCACGCTCGACTGGAGCGTCCTCCTCGTCTACCTCGTCGGGACGACCGCCCTGGGGATCTGGCTCGGGCGCGGGCAGAAAGATGCCAAGGATTACTTCGTCGCCGGCGGGACGATCCCCTGGTGGGCGGTCCTCTTCTCGATCGTCGCGACGGAGACGAGTGCGCTGACCTTCATCTCGATCCCGGGACTCGCCTACCTCGGTGACTTCACCTTCCTGCAGGTCGCGACCGGGTATCTGCTCGGGCGGATCGTGATCGCCTACACCCTGCTCCCCAAGTACATGGACGGGGAGCTGGTGACGGCGTACGCCCTGCTTGAGCGCCGGTTCGGGACGGCGACGCGCCGCTTCGCCTCGGTCACCTTCATGTTCACCCGCGCCTTCGGCGATTCGGTCCGTGTCTTCGCGACCGCGATCCCGATCGCACTGATCCTGGGACCGATCGTCCCTGCCGCGTATCTCACCCCGGTCTCGATCCTCGCGCTCGGCGGCACGACCTTGCTCTACACCTACCATGGCGGGATGCGCGCCGTGGTCTGGACCGATGTGATCCAGACCGGTGTCTACCTCGCCGGTGGACTTGGGGCGGTCTATCTCCTCGGGCAGGGCGTCGACGGGGGGTGGAGCACGATCCTCACGCGCGCGGGTGAGGCCGGGAAGCTGCGACTCATCGACCCGTACCTCGGGCTCGACAAGCCGCATACGCTCATCGGTGGACTCCTCGGCGGCGCCTTTCTCTCGGCGGCCTCTCACGGCGCGGACCAGATCATCGTCCAGCGCCTCATGGCGTCGAGCTCCCTGCGAGATGCGCGGCGCGCGCTGATCGGGAGTGGGATCGGCGTGATCCTCCAGTTCGCTCTCTTCCTCCTCATCGGCGTCGGCCTCTGGGCCTTCTACGAGGCCCGCACCTTCTCGGCGCCCGACAAGATCTTCCCCACCTTCATCGTCGAGGAGATGCCGCCGGGGATGACCGGCGTGGTGATCGCCGCGATCCTCGCCGCCGCGATGAGCACGATCTCGGGCTCGATCAACGCCCTCGCCGCCGCGACGACGCACGACCTCTGGGTCCCGCTCCGCGGGCGCGGGGCTGATGCCGCCGCCCTGCTGCGCGTCTCGAAGATCTTCACCCTCGTCTGGGCGCTGATCCTCATCGGTGGCGCGCTCACCTACCGCGCGGAAGGGACGCCCGTGGTGGTGATCGCGCTCAGCGTGGCCTCCTTCACCTACGGTGGGCTCCTCGGCGGCTTCTTCCTCGCCATGGCGTGGCCGCGCGCCACGCAACGCGATGCGATCACGGGGATGGCGATCGGGATCGCGGTGATGACGTTGATCGTCTTCGCCGCGCGCATCGCGGCCGCCGTCCCCGCGCTGGATGGGCTGCTCGCCCCCGTCAAGGGGATCGCCTGGCCCTGGTTCGTGCTGATCGGCACCACGATCACCCTCAGCGTGGGTATCTTGTCCTCCTTCACGCATGCCGCGCCGTCCGTGGCACGCACCGCCTGAACCGGGGAACGCACCGTCTATGTCGCATCTGGTCGTGGGAGTCGATGGAGGAGGGAGCAAGACCGCGGTCGAGGTCGCCGATGGCCGCGGGAAGGTCCTCGCCACGTTGACCGGTGAGGGGAGCGCGCTCCGTCCCGGTGAGTCCCTGCACTCCGCCGAGGTGATCGGCGGGCTGGTGCGTGATGCGCTGGCACAAGCGGGCCAGGAGGAGACGCCGCGCCTGCTCTGCGTCGGGGTCGCGGGGGCTGGGCAGGACGCCGAACGGAAGGCACTCCTTCGCGCCCTGAAGGGACAGTCACTCGCCGAGGAGGTCATCGTGACGACCGACGCCGAGATCGCGCTCGAAGATGCCTTCGGTGATGGCGCCGGGATCCTGTTGATCGGCGGAACGGGGTCGGTCGCGTTCGGGCGCGGACCGACGGGGACCTTCCTCCGCTGCGGCGGATGGGGCCCGCACTGCGGCGATGAAGGGAGCGGCGCCTGGATGGGACGGCGCATCCTGAGCATCGTCACCGCATCGCACGATGGCCGGGAGCCCGAGACGCGCCTCGTGGGGGCGATCCTCACCGCGCTCCAGCTCGACGAGGTCGATGAGCTGATTCGGTGGGCCGCCCATGCGACGCCGCGCGACCTCGCGCGGCTCGCCGAGCCGGCGATGACCCTCGCCGCCGATGGCGACCTGCGCGCGAACTCCCTCTGCACGATGGCCGCCGAGGAGCTCGTGGTGCATGTGCGGACGCTGGCGCGTCAGCTCTTCGTCGATGAGCGCGCCTCGGTGCCGGTCGCCCTCTCCGGTGGCCTCCTCCGTCGCGGGAGCTTCCTGCGGCGCCTCGTCGAGCACCGGCTCAAGACCGCGGCGCCGGGGTCACATCTCCATGGCGAAGCGATCGATGCGGCGCGTGGCGCGGTGAAGTTCGCGCGCAAGGCGTTGGCGACGGCCTGAGGCCGTCGCCAACGCGACGAAGCGGCTAAGCCACCTTCGTCGGCACCATCGAGGCGTCCCACACCCCTTCGGACTTGGCCACGTACGCCGTCGCGGAGATGTCACCCGCGACGTTGACCACCGTGCGCGTCATATCGAGGATGCGATCGACGCCGAGGACGATCGCGATCCCCTCCCCCGGGACACCCACCATCGCGAGGATCCCGACGAGGAGCGGGATCGATCCCCCGGGGACGCCCGCCGCCCCGACGGCGGTGATCACCGACATGACGATCACCATCACCATCCCGCCGAGGGTGAGGTCGATCCCGAAGACTTGGCAGAGGAAGATCACGGTGATCCCCTCGAAGATCGAGGTCCCGTTCATGCACATCGTCGAGCCGATCGGGAGGACGAAGCCCGCGATCTTCGGTGGGACCCCGAGTCCGTCGGTAGCGGTCTTGAGGGCGGCGGGAAGGGTCGCGGAGCTCGAGCTCGTGCTGAAGGCCGTGACCAGCGTCGCCCGGACCCGCGAGAAGTAGGTCACCGGGCTGATCCCGATGACGAAGCGGAGGATGAGCGAGAGGTTCACGAACAGGTGAAGCAGGAGCGCGCTCATCACGACCAGGACGAATCCACCCAGCGGCTTGAGCAGCGCGAAGCCGAAGCGGGAGGTCACCCCGAAGATGAGCCCGGCCACGCCGTAGGGCGCGAGCTTCATCGCCATCCCGACGATGACGATCACCACGTCGTTGATCGCCTCCAGCACCTTGATCATCGGCTCCGAGCGCTCGCGCGGGAGCTGCGTGAGCGCCGCGCCGAAGAGGAGCCCGAAGAAGATGACGCCGAGCATATCCCCATCGGCCGCCGACTTGATCGGGTTCCGTGTGACGATGTTCACGAAGGTGTTGATCCCGAACCCGCCGGAGGACTGCGCCTCGATCTTCGAGGAGGCGTCCTCCGCGTAGGTCGCCATGAGCTCGGTCTTGACCGACTCGGGGACCGCGGCGCCCGGTCGCACGACGGAGACCAAGAGGAGGCCGAAGGTCGCGGCGATGAAGGTGGTGCCGAGGAAGTAGCCGATCGCCTTGCCGCCGATGCGTCCCACCTTCCGCAGGTCCCCGAGCCCCGCCACGCCGAGGGCGATTGAGGAGAAGACGAGGGGCATCACGATCATGAAGAGCATCCGCAGGAAGACCTGGCCGACCGGTCCCGCGAGGTAGGTGTTCACCCAGGTGACACCGGCGTGGGTCGCACCGAGCTGGGTATTCACCACGATCCCCGACACCGCTCCGACCAGGAGGGCGAGGAGGATCTTGGTGTGCAGCTTCATGCCGGTGCCGGCGTTGCCGATCGATTCAGCCATGGGAGTCGGTGCGGGGGGAGGATGGATGCGGGAAGGTACCCGCCTCCGAAAGCGCCCACCAGTCGCGGCGAAGCGCGACTGACGCGCCTGCGGGGAGCCGACGGGGCCTCCGCTCAGGGCACCGAGACGGTCACAGAGACGGTATCGCGCACCGGGGACCCATCGGGTCGCGTCGCCGGGCGAAAGCGATACTCCTGGAGCGTCTCGCGGATGCGGCGATTGTAGGTGTTGTCCTTCGAGGGGTTGAAGGCGATAAGCGTCGCCTTCCCACGTTCGTCGACGTCGAACCACGCGACCATGGTGTAGGGACGCACGCGGTTCGGCACGGGCATCGGGAGCAGCGCGAGGTTGGTGACCTGCGGGGGAAAGACCTCGTTGGTGCCCCCGCCTGTGCCGACCCCGTTCGCGGAGCCACGCCCCGTCCCAACACCCGAACCGACCCCACCGCCGCTCCCCGGCCCCGCGCCGCCTCGGCCCTCCCCCCCGCCCCCGGCGCCCGATGCGACGGCGGCGGGGGCCGCTGGGGCCTCCGCCGCAGGCGGCACGTTGGCCGGAGGGGGAACGGGGACGTCGGGCTTCTTCTCCACCGGAGGAACGGGTGGAGGGGTCGGCGTGGGGATCGGAGGGGGGACCGCGGCGGCGGCGGCCGGCACCGGTGCGATCTGCATATACACCAAGCGCTCGGCACGAACCGGCTCGAGCCCAGACCCCGTGCGGCCACCGCCCCCGCCACCGGCGGGCCCTGCCCCACCCCCGCCAGTGGTCAGCGGCTGATCGAGCGTCGCCGCCAAGAAGGGCGGGAGGAGGACCAGCACGATGAGCCCCACATGCACGAATGCCGAGACGAATGCCGCCCACCGGCCACGCGGCGCCGGCTCCGGGATCCCGTGCAGGGACCGGAGCGGCGGACGCATCGGGGAGGGACGGGAGAACGTCAGGGATGAGGTACCGAGGCTCAGGGGACAGATGACGAGGGGAAAGCTAACGGGCGGCGGGAGGCTGAAGGCTCGTGCCGCTGGTCCCTGACCTCTCATCCCTGCGCCCTGAACGTGATACGGCGGACGCCCCAGAAAAGGTTCGTCCGCCGCATAGCCCCACAGACGGGACACGCGGTCCCGTGGCTCGATCAGTTCGGCGGGACGCCGATGACCTTCACGCCCGCGCCACGCGCCATATCCATCGCGTAGATGACGTCCTGGAACTGCACCTTCGGATCGCCCTTGACGAAGATGATCTTCTCCGGACGCGGCTCGTAGATCTCCGTGAGCCGCTTGAGCAGATCGTCCTTGGTGACCGGCTCGCGGTTGACCGCGAACTGCCCACCCGGGAGCACCTCGAGCACGATCTGGTTCGATGCCGAGTTGGCCGCCGCGACCGCCGGGTTGGGATCCGGGAGCTGGATGTCGATCGCCTTCCGGACCTGCTGCACGAGCATGAAGATCACGAGGAGCACGAGCATGACGTCGATCATCGGCACGACGTTCGGCTCATTGTTCAGCCCACCACTCTCACCGACTTTGGCACCCATGGTCGATCACTCCTTCTCGGACTCGGCCGCGGGCGCACCCGAGGACTGGTCGGTGATGGCGGCCACCACGCGGACCCCGCTGCGGGACGCGACGTTCCAGGCCTGCTGGACGACCTCGTACGGGAGCTCGCGATGCGCCTTCAGATAGAGGATGGCGTCCTCACGCCCGGTATAGATGTTCGTGAGGGAGTCACCCAACGCGGCGTTGTCGATCTTCTTCTTGTTCAAGAAATACTGTCCATAGCGATCGATCCCGAGGATCTGATCGAACTCCTCTTCCGGATGCGACTTCAGATTCACCCCAGCCGGCGGCTCGGCGGAGAACCCCGACGCGAGCGCCGGGGTCACCACCATGAAGATCACGAGCAGCACCAGCATGACGTCGATCATGGGAACGACGTTGGGCTCTGAGTTGACGCCGCCTCCGGTCTTGACTGACACGCCCATGGGCGAGTCCTCCTAGCGGATGGTGGAGTCGCTCACTGCGAGATCGGCGCGGAGCCGGCCTGCGCCTTCGTGCTGAACTCGCGGGTGAAGCGCGACCGACCGAACTCCCCCGACACGCCACGGATGAGGTAGTCGATCATCTCCTTCGAGACATAGGTCATCTCGGAGGTGAGGTTATCGATCTTGGTCTGGAAGTAGTTGTAGAACCACACCGCCGGGATGGCGACGCCAAGGCCGAGGCCGGTAGCGATGAGCGCCTCGGCGATCGGGACGATGATCGCGTTGATGCCCGACGAGCCCGACGAGCCCATGAGGGAGAAGGCGTTGATGATGCCGACGACGGTGCCGAGGAGGCCGACGAACGGCGCGGTCGAACCGACCGTCGCGATGACGGCGAGCCCACGCTTCAGCGAGACGATCTCGACGAGCATGTTGCGCTCGACCGCACGCTCCACCGAGTTGATGTCCGACACGGTGATCGTGCCATCCATGATCAACGGCTTGACCTCACCGAGCGCCCCACCGAGGACGCGGGCGACGTTCGACTTCTTGTACCCTTCCGCGAGGTTGATCGCCTCCGTGAGGTTGTCCTCCTCGAGGAACTGCGAGAACTCGGGCGCGAACTTCAGCGTCTCCTTCTGCGCCTTGCGGAGATTCCACCACTTGCCGGTCGCGACCGTCAGCGACCAGAAGGACATACCGAGGAGGAGGAACCAGATCCCCTTGGCGAACAGAGGGCTCTTTTCGAAGATCTCAGCGATGTTCATTTCCATGACTGCTTTACTCCTGGAGAGGGTGCTGCCGGTGAGAGGGAGTTACCGCTGGCGGTTGAAGACGAACGGCTGCTGGACCAACTGCTTCACCTTCCGACCGCCGACCTCGGCGGGGAGGAACCGCATCGCGGGGAGCGCGCTGCGCACCGCCGCCGTGAAGAGATCGTGGTCCGAGCGGATCACCTTGAACGAGCCCGATTCCACGCGGCCGAGGGTATCCACCACGAACTGCCCGAGGACCTGGCCCTCGACGCCGGCGGAGAGGAGGATCTCCGGATAGCGCGGGGAGCCGCTGCCCGGGATCGGGGCGACCGGCTTCTCGACTTGGAAGTCGAAGAATGGCTGATCCTGATTGACCGGGACCGATCCACCCACCACACCCGAGGCGACGCCACCGGCCACGCCGCGGCCCGAGAAGTCGGCTTCGTTGGTGAGCTTCTTGGAGAGGTCGATCTCCGGGATCACGTCTGGGATGTCGACCGGCGCGGTGAGCACCTGGAACCCCTTCGCGATCGGCGGGGCGGCCACCGCATCTGGCGGCGGCTTCTCCGGCTCGGGCTCCGGCTCCTTCTTCTCCTCGACCACGAACTTGGTGACCTGCTCCGCTTCCGCGGCGATCGTCTCACCGACGTTCTTGGTCGCGACGATCATCCCGAAGACGATGGCCGCATGGGCGAGGGTCGAGGCGACTGAGCCTCCGATCCCCTTCTTCTGTTTCGGGCCCGACTCGATCAGGTTGTTGAACACGCGTCCGTCTCCACTCGTGAAAAGTCGCGTGACGGCGACCCACGTGGTCGCCGACTGCCCTGATTCTAGGGGCCGTGGATGAACGAGGTAATGACGGAAAGATTAAGAATCGGTTAACGCTTGATGAGCGTTCCATGAATCGCTCAGGACGCGGCCGATTCCCCGTCTCGGAGGAGGGGGAGCTGCACCGTGAAGGTGGTCCCCCGCCCGATGCGCGAGGCCACGGTGATCGTTCCCCCATGGGCCTGCGCGATCCATTCGGCGATCGAGAGCCCGAGCCCCAGCCCCCCCCGCTCACCCCGTGATCGGGCCCGGTCGGCCCGCCAGAACCGTTCGAAGATGAAGGGGACGTCCACCGAGGCGATGCCGACGCCCGTGTCATCGACGGTGACCGCCACCTGATCGCCGCGGCACTCGAGCCCGATGGACACCGTCCCCCCGCGTGGCGTGTATTTGATCGCGTTGGTCACAATGTTGAGGAGGAGCTGGCGCAACCGATCGGGGTCCCCGGAGACCGTGGCGGGCTCCATCCCGAGGCGCCGCACCGTGATCCCTGTCGATTCCCCAAGGATCGTCGCGGTCTCGATCATCTCGGCGACGAGCGGCTCCATCGCCACGGGCTCCCGATGGAGGTCGAACCGTCCCTCGTCGGCCCTGGCCAGGGTCAGGAGCGAGTCGACGAGGTCCGCCATGCGCGCGGTGTTCGCCAGCGCATCCTCGAGCGGCGCCAGCTGGTCGGCCGGCACAGTCGGCTGCTGCATCGCCCGCTCGAGGTTCGCGCGCAGCACGGTGAGCGGGGTCTTGAGCTCGTGGCTCGCATCGGCGGTGAAGCGACGAAGCGAGGCGAACGACGCCTCCAGCCGCTCCAGCATGGCGTTGATCGTCTCCGCGAGGCGGTCGACCTCCTCGGCATCCCCCTCGATGGCGACGCGGCGGTGGAGCGATCGCCCATGCTGGATCGCCTCCAACTGCCGCGCCAATTGCTCCAGCGGTCGAAGCCCCGTGCCGAGGACGCTGAAGGCGATGAGCGCGGCCCCGAGGATCAGGAGCGGGATCGCGACCAAGCTCGACGCGAACCCATCGAGGCGGACGAGCGAGAGCCCCTCCGCCGGCATGCCCACCGCGATGCGGAGCGGATCCCCGGCGGTGCTCTCGGTGGAGAACCGCACGCGGACATAGAGTCGGGCGGCCTCGAGTTGCACGAACGCCGCCGGCCGATCCGGTCCGAAGAGTCCGGTGACCGCCTGCAGCAAGGTCTCGCGGTCGCGCGTGCCGAGGTCGGCGACGGAGGGGCTGAGGTAGAGGGGACGCGCCGCATCAGCGACGATCAGATAGCCGGGGATCGCGGCCAGCAGGCGCCCCGTTGCGGCGGAGAGCGCCTGCGGCCGTGCGGAGTCCGCGGTGACGAGCACCCCACTGAAGCGCTGGGTGCCCCCTTGGGCGATCAATTGATCGGCGATGGTTGCCAGCTCGTCCACCCGTCGCCGGAGTTCGCGCTCCTCAGCGGTCCGTTCGGCCGAAAGGAGGATCACCGTGAGCGCGAGCAGGACCCCTGCCCCACCAAGGGCGGCGAGCGCCGTCAACCGTCCGCGCAGACTCCAGAACATCGGTCAGCCTTTCAGGACGTAACCCACGCCCCGGACCGTGGTGATGAGCTTCCGGTCGTGCGCGGCATCGATCTTCTTGCGCAGATGCGTGATGACCACATCGACGATGTTCGTGCCGGGATCGAAATGATAGCCCCAGGCATACTCGGTGATGAGCGTGCGGCTCATCACGCGCCCCGCGTGGCGGGCGAGGTACTCGAGGACGAGGAACTCCTTGGGGGTGAGTTCGATCGCCTGACCGGCGCGGCGCACCTGGTGCGAATCGAGATCGATCTCCAGGTCAGCGACCGCGATGCGTGGAGAGGCGAGCGCGCGCGGACGACGAGCAAGCGCCTCGACGCGTGCCAGGAGCTCCTCGAAGGCGAAGGGCTTGGTGACGTAATCATCGGCCCCAGCGCGGAGCGTCTCCACCTTGGCGTCGATGGCATCCTGCGCAGTGAGCACGAGCACGGGCCGCTCGAACCCGCGCGCGCGCAGGTTCCGCAAGACCTCGGGGCCGGGGCGTCCCGGGAGACGGAGGTCGAGGATCACCAGGTCATAGGGCTGCGACCGGGCCAAGGCCTCGCCCTCCACCCCGTCGGCCACGAGATCGACCGTCCAACGCTGTTCCTCGAGCCCCCGCTTCACGAACTCCCCGACGGTCGGATCGTCCTCGATCACCAGGACCTTCATTCGGCCACCACGGGAAGGATGAGGCGGAAGGTACTCCCTTGGCCGACCACGCTGTCGACCTCGATCCGGCCCCCGTGCTCCTGCATGATCGCATAGGCGATCGAGAGGCCGAGCCCCGTGCCCGACCCAGGGGCCTTCGTCGTATAGAAGGGCTCGAAGATCCGGTCGCGCTCTCGGAGGGGGATCCCCACCCCCGCGTCGATCACCTCGATGATCGCCCCCTCAGCGGTCGATGGTCCGACGCGAGTGACGACCCGGACCGTCCCCTCGCCCCCCATCGCATCCATGGCGTTCAGGAGGAGCCCCATCAACACCTGCACCAGCTGCTCCGCACTCGCTTCCGGGACCCGGTCGACCGCCGGATCGAGGGCGAGCACCACGGCGACCTTCCGGAACCGCGCATGATGTTTGAGGAGGAAGAGGGTGCGTTCCACCACCTCGTTCGGCTGCACCCGCTCACGCCGCGCCGGCCGCGGCCGGGTGAAGTCGAGCAGCCCATCGACGATGTGCTTGCACCGTTCCACCTCGTTGCCGATGATGCCGAGGTAGTCGATCGCCTCTTGGGCGTCAGGGAGTCCCTGCGCGATCAGTGGATCGATGCGGTAGCCCAACGACTCGGCACACGCCGCGATCGTCGCGAGCGGATTGTTCACCTCGTGCATCACCCCAGCGACGAGTTGCCCGATCGCGGCGAGCTTCTCCGCCTGCGAGGCGCGCGCTTGGGCCTGGGTCCGATCGGTGATGTCCTCGCCGAGGGTGATCACATGCGTGACCTCGTCGCCGCCGAGCCGCATGGGGATCTTGGTCACCCGAAAGGTGCGGCGTTCCCCTGAGGACCCGACCTCGCGGAGATACTCGAGGAGCTGACCCGTGCGGAAGACCTCGTCGAACTCCTGATGGATGGGATCGCCGGGCGCGAGGTGCAGGACCTCGAAGATCGTTCGCCCCACCGCGGCCTCGCGCGACGTCGCCTGCGTCCCCGTCTCCCGCCGTCGATTCCAACTTTGGACGCGATACGCGCGATCGATCACATAGAGCCCGATGGGGAGTGAATCGATGATCTTCTCGGTGAATCGCCGACCCCGTTCGATCTCCTCTGTGCGCGCGGCGACCTCCTCTTCGAGTCGCCGGGAGCGCTCGGCGTGCGTGAGTTCGAGGGCGAGGAGCCCGGCGACGGCGGTCATGAGGATCCGCTCCTCCGCCGTGAGCGGCCGCCGCACTCGCCAGACGAGTCCGCCGACTGACCGGTCCCCTCGCACCAGGGGAATCGCCGCCACGCCCTCGCCCGCGTCGTCGAGCTCGCCGCCGGCGAGTGCCGTCCGAACCGCCGCCTCCGATGTGCCCGCCGACCCGCTCACCCACCCTTCGATGAGCCCCTGTGGGGTGTGCACCCAGACCGCGATCTCATCCGCGTCGAGGACCTCCCGAAGGTGGTCGAGGGTCCGCTCGACGTTCGGCTCGAGGCCACGCGCTGAGGCCAACTGCGTGTTGATCCAGGCGAGCGAGACCAGGGCGCGCGAGGCGCGCTCGCCGGAGAGAGCGTTCGCGGCTGCGGGGTCGGGCATGAGGCTCACCGCCGCCGCCCCTCCCTTACCCCGCGAGCTTCGCGATCTCCGCGAGGATCTCGGCGTTCTGTCGCCGGGTCCCCGGGGTCTCCTCGACGAAGGACCACCGCACGACACCGGTCTTGTCGATGAGGAAATAGGCGCGGGTCGCGAAGAAGGCGGGATGCAGGACGCCGTACGCCGTGGCGACCTCACGCTTGAAGTCACTCCCGAGCTCGACCTTCATGCCGTACTTCGCCTTGAACTCCTTGAGCGTCGGGACCGAGTCCACGCTGATCGGCAACACCGTCACCTCATGCGAGCTGAACACATCGAAGTCGTCCGTGAACGCGCACATCTCCTCGGTGCAGACCCCGGTGAAGGCCAGGGGGAAGAAGGCGAGGAGCAC